>NZ_JBDNJQ010000120.1:0-25775 GCF_051172895.1 Nostoc sp. CALU 1950
CAGCTTATACTGAGAGAGCTTTTTTACACCCTGACCTACTTTTCAAACACCCTCTTATACCAAATTAGATGAGCTTACCCTGGATTTGCAATCTCTATCCCTCCAAAGTAGTAAGGTGTAACATTTCTAGGTATTAAACTGCCATCACTCTTGAGAGGTTCATAAGTAGGGTTTGAAACACTCTTTCCATATTCATAAAAAAGATTTAGGTTTGTGCGATCACCTAATTTTAATGAAATTGAAGGCGTAATGCTTGCTATGTATTTTTGGGCAAAGGTGAAGTCTTTGAAATCACCTCCACCTTGGTAGGCAGCAATTAGGCGGTATAGGACAGTTTTGTCCTCATTAAGAGATCCTGATAAGTCAATGCTGGGTTGATAAAATCCATAGTTGCCTGCTTCAAATCCAATTTTGTAGTAAGGTTCAGACAAGGGTTTCTTAGTTACAAAGTTAATTACTCCACCAGGTTCTAATGCTCCAAATAATACAGATGCTGGTCCTTTTAGCACCTCTATCTGCTCGATCGCTCCAATGGGAGTAAAGCTGCTGCTAGTCTCACTTCGCAAACCATCCCGAAAGTTTCCACTTCTTCTGGTAGAAAACCCTCGAATAGCAATGTCAGTTGCTCCAGGAAGAAATCCTGAATTGTCACCACCCTCAACCAAACCACTAATTGTCTCTAATGCTTCAGTTAGCCGCTGGATACTTCGATCTTCTAGCACCTGTCGCGGTACAACCTGAATCGATTGGGGAATATCTCGTAGTGGTGTATCCGTCCGCGTCGCTGTACTTGCATTCGGTACGCGATAACTATCCCGTTCCCCCGTCACCACCAACTCGATCGGGTCATCCTGCTGCGCTGCTGGTTCCTCTTGAGCTTGCGGTGTTTCTGGTGGCTGTATCGCCGTTGCTGTAGATGCTACCGCCAAAACCAGCCCTGCATCATCATCAAATAACTCAACAGTTGGTAAAGTTTTCTCACCTACCACCGCCACTCGCACAGTATTTGCATCAACATTTATGACTGTTATCTCGGTAATTCCCTCAACTGGTTTTTCCGAGCGGAATGTAAACGCCTCACCATTGGATAAACGCAGTTGAGCATTGGGAATATCTGCAATAAAGTTATTCTCAGCACTGCGATTTGTGATTTGCAGTTGTTCACCAAGGGTTGTCTCTAAAATTATCTCTACACCTTTATCTGTAGAATTAGCTTTCACTCCCGTAATTGTGACAATACTTCCCTCAACAACAGGGGGATTGCTGGGAGTTGGTGACTGCACTAGCAGTTGGGCATTAGTAACAGGAAGTTCTATTTCGCCCAATTGGCGAATTTGAGAACTTGTTTGAATTTGTATGTCTACATCTTGCCGTTTCTCACCAGCCCATACCGATGAAACTGCAACAATACTCAAACATCCCGAAAGACTGATTAAAAATGATAGACGAACAGATAAACACCAACCCCTCATACTTCCTCACACAGCAATCAAAACTTTTGTTGCTAATTATTTTTGATAATAATGAGGTTAGTGTAGAGAAGTTGACTGTGTAGTGTCTATACAAAAAACGCCAATTTGTTAGCCGAAAAACGCCTTTTTCCCTGCCAAACATTGGCTAGGCGTGATGCCAAACTGCCGCTTGAATGCTGCTGCAAAGCGACTGTGGTGGGCATATCCCACTATATATGCCACTTCTGCGACTTTGCGTTTCCCGCCGCAGGCATCTCCTTGGCGTAATAAAATTTCTGCCTTCTGTAACCTTTGCTGTGTCAAATAACCCACCACAGTTGTTTTAAATAGTGCAGAAAAACCTCGCTGGAGAGTGCGAACACTGACTCCTACCTGCTGTGCTAGTTCTGACAGTGATGGCGGATGCTCTAGTTGTTTAGTCAAAATGTCTTTAGCGTGGTGAATACGGGCGATGGTATCAGGTTTCAGCCCTGGTATATCATGAATTGGCTGTTGCTCTGCGGAAATTAAATCCAGGTATATTGCTACTATTTCAAACACCTTCGCTTGCAGATACATCCGCTTTGCTGCACCACGATAAGGTGGATTCCACATTTGTTGAGCAAGCGATCGCATTGCTGGTGTCACTGTGGGATAAAATGAGGTTTTCCAGTCTTCTCCTTTAAACAGCAATTTCTGAATATCAGAACCGTATTGCCCATCCTCCAGCAAAAACGAGTCTAGCACTTCTGGCTCAATCTCTACATTCACAAAAATTAAACGCTCTCCAGCGCGATGCTTTTCAATGTAGCCAGGCGAAATTCCACTACCAGAAAAGTAGCTATGCGTTCCACCGATATTAGGATGAAGATCATCAAAGTAAATAAAGCCTGATAGGAAAATCGTGAACTGAATCGGATGGTTGTGGGCAGTTGTTTTCACCATCAAGTCCTGGTTATATTCGCAATCTGAGAAATCCAACCACACCCCTGGCGATAGCTTCGTACCGCGATTGTAGCCCCGTCCCAGGATTTCCGGCACGCCCTCAAGCTCCTCAAAGCTATCCAGTACGAGATTTTCCACCTGGGGTTGAGGAGCCTGTTGGCACAGTTCGTCAAAGTCCGATTGGCTGAGGATAAGGGTCATGGTGGAGGCAGATAAATGCAAATTATTATCAATAAATTTACCACTATATAGATTATGCAGATCAACAGAGGCGATGGCTTTGTGCATCAAATGAACAGTGTTTTAATGAATCCCAGACTGTACGCGCCACAGAAGGGTATATATACCAGTCTTAATAGCTAATAACGTAAATAGTTCTGTTTCAATGATTACAATTTTCAGCATTGTTTTGATAATTCTGTAATAAAGTTGGGCTGTTTAAAGGACTGATTGATTATTGGTGTCTAGCGGACACCAAGAGACACGATTCAGACACTTGGAATAATGCTCGTGTCTGTAGTGGTGTCTGCCAATACCTATTCTGTGTAAGGCTTTCATGGTTTTGTGTCTGTGGAGTAGGCGTGTCCGATGTCCGCAAAAAAAGGGGGGTTTTTGGGAGCAGACACGCGGACACCAAAGTGGCTAAATTTGATTGAGTCGGATTTATGCCAATTCAAATAAAATTTTAGCTCCCCGACTTATTTAAAAAGTTGGGGATATATTTTACCAGGCGATTTGCGATCGCTCTTGCACAACTCGCTGATATACTTCTTCAGTTTGCTTGGCTAATTTTGGCCAGCTAAAGCGTCGCTCTAAATCCTCATAAGCGTTATCCACCAGCCATTGCCGATATCCTGGATTTTTCAACACTTCCAAAATTCCCCAAGCTAAAGAATTGGGATTGTTCACCCAAGTCACAATGCCTGTTTTGGTATGTTGCACCACTTCTGGAAAACCACCAGTATCAGAAACTACCACTGGAACACGAGAAGCAAAGCTTTCTAAAGCCACAATTCCAAAGGGTTCGTAAAGGCTAGGAAAAACGGCACAATCAGCGACAGTTTGAAATTTATCTAAGTAATCGTCGGACAGAAAACCTGTAAAATAACAATGATGCCAAATTCCCAAATCCCAGGCTTGGCGCTTGAGATGGTCAGTATTGCCGCCACCAACGATCACAAATTTAACATTACCTCCCATTTCTGAAAGGATTTTGGGTGCGGCATTAAGTAATATAGGAACGCCTTTTTCGTAGGTCATACGACCGAGGTAGTAAACGATTTTCTCATGGTCTGTGGCAAATTGGCGGCGAAAATCCAGAGCATGAAAATCTATGTGATGCTGTTTCTTTTCGGCTCGGATACCGTTATAAATGACATCGATTTTGTCCCCAGGACTGTGTAGCGCTCGTTCTACTTCTTGGCGCATATAGTCGCTACAAACAATAATCCGCCAAGCATTGTAAGCGAGCAGGGTTTCTTTGCCATTTATATAGCCTTGGATGTCTGTGTGAATACCGTTATAGCGACCGTATTCCGTAGCGTGAATTGTAGCAATTAGTGGTATTTTAAAATTATGCTTGAGAGCGATCGCAGCATCTCCAACTAACCAATCATGGGCATGAATTAAATCAAAGGGCCCTTCCTCCAAGATTAATTTACCACCGTGATCTCCCATACTCAAGTTGAGATTAACTACCCAGTGGAAAAAATCGTTACTATGTCCAACTGGCACGCGATGTATGTGTACTCCCTCAACCACCTCATACATCGATGCTTGACCAAACTCCGCTGTAATTAGATGGACTTCATGCCCTAGCTTTGCTAGTTCTGGGTACAACTCCGCTACATGACGCGCAATTCCCCCAACAATCCTTGGTGGAAACTCCCAACTCAGTACCAGTATCTTCATCTACTAGACTCCCCAACACTTTATAAATATCTAAATAACTACATTTACCTAAAAATACAAGTCTGGCGAATGCAGTGAGTACTTTTACTAAAATTTTGAGATTTTTTAACAGTAATTTTGTTAAAGCTTATCAAAGGTTATCAACTGTGGGCAGGGGGCAGGAGGCAAGGTATGATACTAATTCGTAATTTAAGATAATTGAGCGCCAGTTTTGGAACTCAGGTTTTAATGGTATTATAGTTAGCGTCTTGACCATCAATGCCATAAGCGAAAACCAAGCTGATAGGTATATGTTGCATCGCCCTTGGCGTCTCCCCTTGGGAGAAGAAAAAGATTTGGGTCTTGGGAACCAGGACTCCTGCCCTTGGAGGGAATGTAAGACCAATAGAACTACGGAGTCCTGGAGGCTATTCCCGATGAATTGGGAAGCTACGTCCGTTTTACGGCGAGGTAGTTCACGAAGGGGTAACGACGCAAACAGCATGAACTTGATCGCGCCCTTGCTGTTTGGCTATATAAAGTGCTTTGTCTGCTGCATTAATTAAGTCTAGTGGCGAAATTTCGCAATTTGGCACAATGCTGACAACACCTAGACTCACTGTAACGCGATCGCACACACGAGACTGAGCATGGGGAATGGCCAAGTCGCATACTGCTTGTCGAATAGATTGAGCTACATGGATTGCTCCTTGAATCTCTGTATTAGGCAGAATCACAGCAAATTCTTCCCCACCGTAACGAGCGACTAAATCGGCTGGACGCTTAACAATATTTTTGAGGGCACTTGCCAATTGCCGCAAACAATCATCTCCTGCTAAATGACCATAGCTATCATTGTAAAGTTTAAAAAAATCGACATCGAACAAAATTAAAGATAATGGCACTTGCTCACGTTTGAGTCGCTGCCATTCACCCTCAAGATACTCATCAAATCGGCGGCGATTAGCTATTTGAGTCAAGCCATCTAGGGTAGCCAATCTGTGTAGTTCTTCATTGGCAGCTTGTACTTGCTGGTAAAGTACAGATTGATGAATCGCGATCGCTACCTGACTTGCTAACTGTTGCAACAAATTAACTTCAAAGGCTTGCCAGTAACGGGGTGCGGCACACTGGTGAGCAATCAGTAAACCCCATAGATGCTCTCCATTCAAAATCGGTGTTATTATAGCAGCCTTAATTTGATAGAGTTGTAATAACTCAAAAAGATCGGCTGCAAAATCAGACTCCTGAATATCATGGAAGACTTTAGGTAATCCCTGGTAATAGTCGCTAAAATCTTGGTTGAGCGAAAATGGGTGCATTGTCAGTTCTAATCTCTGGGGGTAGTCATCACCCAATGACTCCGCCGCAAAATTACCACTTCCGTCAGGTTCTAACTGGTAGATAGCTACGGAATCTGAACCCAAACACTGGCGAATACTGTTGACTGTTGTATTCAGAACCTCTTCCAAATTCAGTGATTGCCGAATCTGTTGAGTTACTTGAGTAATTAGCCGTTCCCCTTCTGCCTGTTGTCGCAGCATTGCTTCGGCTTGTTTGCGAGTGTTAATGTCTTCTACTGAGCCAAGAATCTGCGTCGGACTACCGTTAGCATCTCTGGCAAATACGACTTCACGTGTATTTAGCCAACGCCAATCCCCATTTTTGTGTCGAAATCGATATTCGGTGGAAAGAACTTCATTGTCTTGCAGATTGACGAAGCGACTTGGTATGTCATAGCAGAGATGTCGGTCGTCTGGATGAAAGCAATTTATGAACCACTGCGGATCTGCTTGACAAATTTCCTCTGGAGAGTAGCCTAAAACTGTCACACTTTTCTGATTAAGATAAATGCTCGTTCCTTTTAAGAGGTCAAACAAATACAAAATGTGCGGTACGGTATTAGCAACCTTTTGGAGAAAGTCTTGACTTGAGCGCAATGCTTCTTCAGCTTTGTGGCGTTCGCGCAGCGCTGCTTGATATTCACTAATATCTCGTCCCTCTGAAATTAGTAGTGTCACACGCCCTGCTTGATCAAGTATGGGACGTAGTGAGAAATCAATCGTGATAATTTGATGATCTCGACCTAAAACGTCAACTTCATAGCGAATAGGTTGACCATTAGCAGCAGCAGCGATCGCAGTTTTTAATTGCTCTTGTGTCTCTAAGGAAATTGCCCACCATTTTGCTTCCCAAAATGGCTTACCTACCACTTCTTCTCGACTAATCCCAGCAAAGTCCAGTGCTGTTTGGTTCGCTTCTAATACTATTCCATTCGGCTCAAGCAATCCGATAAACTGAATGGTTTGATTGAAAATCGCCCGGAATTTTTGCTCATTTTCACTTAGAGCTTGTTCTACCCGTTTCCGATCAGTAATATCTCGTCCAACGGATTGAAGTTCTACAATCGTACCTTGGTCATCAAATATCCCTCGAATAATCCACTGCGTCCACCGCACTCCTTGGCAAGCTACGGCGCGATTTTC
This sequence comes from Nostoc sp. CALU 1950, assembly GCF_051172895.1. NCBI lineage: Bacteria > Bacillati > Cyanobacteriota > Cyanophyceae > Nostocales > Nostocaceae > Nostoc > Nostoc sp. CALU 1950. Next base: position 6,773 of record NZ_JBDNJQ010000120.1, read on the forward strand.
AATGGTGATAACGGGATTTTCTAAGCTGATGGAATTTACCAGACTAAACACACGTTCTTGGTCTTCCTCAAACACAACAGGTTTGTAGTGCTGACCGATAATTTTGTCTCGCTCCAGTCCAAAAAATCGACAGTAAGCTTCATTAACAAAGGTAAAAGTGCCATCTGGTAAGCCTCTAGCAATCAGTTCTGTTTGGTCTTCGAGGATGGCACGAGAACGCGCTTCGCTCTCTTGCAGTGCAGCTTCTACTTGTTTACGAGCGCTAATATCAAGCACTAAACCCTGAAGTAACTGAGTTTGTCCATCGGCATCCAGAACGAGATTAGCTTGATTTCGTACCCAAATTATTCTGCCATCGCGCCGAATCATCCGATACTCGATCCTCAAAGGCTCTCCGGTAGCAATCGTAGCGTTTACAGCTTGGCAATAGCGATCGCGATCGTCTGGATGAGTGTAATCTAACCAACTATTCAAAAAACCATGATTCCAATCTTCGGGAGCAATGCCCAATAATTGTTGCAGTTGCGGACTAATATAAGCTTCTTTTACAGTGGTATGTATTGGTGAGATATAAACAACGCCCGGAATTTGTTCTACCAGAGTGCGATACTTTTGTTCTGCCTCAGAGAGTTTTTCTTGGGCCCGCTTGCGACTCATGATGTTTTGAATTTCTACAATAAAGTATATTTTGCTGTTAGAAATCCCGCACTAGGGGCACACTCAAGGATGGTTGAGCCAACAGTGAGTCAGTCTGGCTTTGTGAAAGCACTTGAAGCTGCTGTTGACAGCCTGTGTAATTAAAATTAAAGAATTCAGAATTCAGAATTCAGAATAGGGAAACTATGGTGAGGGAATATAAAATATCACAGTCAGATGATCGCGTACTTGCTACCACTGCACTATCCGCCACTTGCACTCCCATTCATTCTGAATTCTGACCGGAGGCGGAGCGTCTCCGGCTCCGCTCCTGACTCCTGAATTCTATTAGTTTTGATCCAAGCGCAGTACTGCCATAAAAGCTTCCTGGGGTACATCGACAGTACCTACAGATTTCATCCGCTTTTTACCTTTTGCTTGCTTCTGTAAAAGTTTCTTCTTCCGACTGATGTCACCACCGTAGCACTTGGCTAGCACATCTTTCCGCAAGGCGGGGATATGTTCGCTGGCGATAACTTTACTGCCAATAGATGCCTGAATTGGTACTTTGAATTGATGGCGGGGAATTAGTTCCTTGAGTTTTTCTGCCATTGCCCGCCCGACGTTGTAAGCTTTATCTCGATGCACAATCATCGCCAAGGAATCTACGGGATCGCCGTTGATCATAATATCCAGCTTCACCAGAGGATTTTCACGGTAGCCGATGATGTGATATTCCATACTGGCGTAACCGCGCGATCGCGATTTCATCTGGTCAAAAAAGTCAGTTACAACTTCCGCCAAGGGGAGTTCGTAAGTAAGGGTGGTTCGTCCTTGGGCGAGATATTTCATATCTTTGAAGATGCCACGGCGATTTTGTGACAACTCCATCAAAGCGCCGACATAAGTTTCCGGCGTAATCATCTCGACTTGGACGTAGGGTTCTTCAATTCTTTCGCGATCGTTGGGAGAAGGCAAGCGGCTAGGATTATCGATGTACAGTTCCTCACCTTTCAAGGTAATCACCTTATAAACCACCGAGGGGGCTGTAATGATTAAATCTAGGTTATACTCTCGCTCTAGACGTTCCTGGACAATTTCCATGTGCAGCAAACCCAAGAACCCACAACGGAAGCCAAACCCCATCGCGCTAGAAGTTTCTGGTTCATAATGTAGTGCTGCGTCGTTGAGTTCCAGCTTTTCCAAGGCTTCCCGCAAATCTTCAAATTGGTCAGCATCAATGGGGAACATCCCGCAAAAAACCATTGGGTTTGCTTCTGCGTACCCTGGTAAAGGTGACTCCGCTTTCGCCTTACTGAGGGTAATTGTGTCTCCTACCCGCGCATCAGCTACAGCTTTAATTGCCGCTCCCAAATAGCCTACTTCCCCAGCGTGGAGCTCATCAACTTGCTTTTGAGTCGGAGAAAGAACACCTAATTCATCAATTTCAAATTCTTTACCGGATGCCATTAAATGGATGCGATCGCCTTTTTTCAAAGTGCCATCCATCACCCGGAAATACACAATTACTCCCCGGTAGCTGTCGTAATAGCTATCAAAAATTAATGCTCGTAGGCGTTCATTTATGGTATTAGGCGGTGGCGGTATCCGCTCGACAACTGCCTCTAAAATCTCATCAATACCAATTCCTTCTTTAGCAGAGGCCAGAATTGCACCACTGCAATCTAGACCGATAATTTCTTCAATTTCGCTAATAACCCGTTCTGGTTCAGCCCCAGGCAAATCGATTTTATTCAAAACCGGGATAATTTCCAGGTTACTCTCTAACGCTAAATATACATTTGCCAAAGTTTGCGCTTCCACACCCTGGGACGCATCTACTACTAATAGCGCTCCTTCGCAAGCAACAAGAGAGCGGGAGACTTCATAAGAGAAATCGACGTGTCCCGGAGTATCAATCAGGTTCAGCACATACTGCTGACCATCCTTAGCTGTGTAGTTCATCCGGGCAGCTTGCAGCTTAATGGTAATGCCGCGCTCCCGTTCTAGATCCATGTTATCGAGAAACTGTTCCTTCATCTGTCGGTCTTCAACAGTGCCAGTAGCTTGTAGCAAGCGATCGGCGAGGGTTGATTTCCCGTGGTCGATGTGAGCAATAATACAAAAATTGCGAATGCGAACTGCGGGAACGTCAGTCATATACTATCTTTGCCTTAGCAGCAACCAAAGTTAAAAGAGCAATTTACTTAATGTATTTTAATGCTTTCTTAGCCAAGACGCTCCGTTTTGAGTGCTGAGTGCTGAGTGCTGAGTTAGGAGTTAAAAGTTAAGAGTTAAGAGTTAGGAGTTATTATTCTTCCCCTGCTCCCCTACCTCCCCTGCCTCCCCTGCCCCTCTGCCTCCCCTGCCTATCTTCACTCCATCTTCAACTTTCGATCTAAATAGGTGGACTTTTAAGAATATTATGAAAGTCTATTTGTCGCTGCTAGTATTCAACAGCTAGGAGCGTACAATAAATGTAAATAAGTACATGTAGGGATCATGTAGGGATGATGGGCAATTACGACCCGTAATTACTCAGAATCACTGATTTATCGGCAAAACTTCTAGAGCTATTGTCTAGTCAGTTATATGAAAAATGTGATTTGAAACTTCAAGCCTGTTACTTTGGTGCTATTTCAGGGAACTATATAACTGTCCCTTTGAAGATTTTTCAGCGAATTAGCCCGAACTATGAATATAACTGCTTTACAAAGCTTTAGACAAAACCAATTCAGAGTATATCAAACCTATGAATATGCAAGAGAAAACTACCGAAGCGGAAAACACACGAACCGATAAGGTAGAAATTGCTGTCCGCCTAGACTCCGAGTTACTAGAGCAAATTCAGCATCTCACCAATGACCCAAGTAAAGTAATTGAGGTGGCGATTCGCCAGTGGTTGCGGGGTGAAATTCTCAGAGATGATGAATTGACGCGCACGCCTGTGCGTACCCCCGTTCCTCCTCGCGGTGAATGGAACGATTGACGCCATTAGTCAGCTGTCAATAGAAATTAAAAAAAGTAAAGTTTGTCAATCTGGTTTCCAGAACACCAAGAAATACCCAATCAAAAACAAAAAAGCTGTAAAAGTTTATGCATAAATTTTAACGGCTTTAGTAAAATTACGGTCGGACACCCTTTGTCTATCCAACTCAATTAATGACTATTACTGCCAATTCCCAATTGCCAAATGTATTTTCCCAAAATCTGGAATCTATTACCAGTAAGACTGATGGCTCATTACCAGCTCTAGGAGCAGAGTTGGTGTATACGCAAGATGGGGCAGGGCGCTATCTGACCTTTTATTGGCAGCACAGCGAACTCCTGGGGTTAAATACTGAAAAAATAGTTGACGAGCTGAACCAGTCCCAAACCTTTGCTCCGGTGGATAAGGTTACTTATTTGGAACGATTGCACCGAATTTTGACGGGTTTGATACCAGAAAGGTTTCAGTGCTGGTTTAGCTACCACCAGGAATTATTTGAGTTGGACTTAGTGATTAGTCCGATTATGCCGAGTTTGGGAACAACTGCCACTACAGTTTTAGTGATGGGACGTTTAGTGCAAGCGACACTCAACAAAAAACAAGTGCGCGTGGCATCAAAAACGCCCACACAAATAGAGTTGGCTTTACGTTCACAGCAACACCAAAAACTGGTAAATCGCATTACCAGAAATATTCGCCGGACATTGGATTTAGATATTATTTGGCAGCAAACAGTTGATAGCTTGGGGAAAGCACTGCGGCTAGAGCGCTGTATTATTTGTCCTTATCAGCCCTCTAGCTCAAAAGTGCAGGTGAAGGCTGAGTATCGCCAGCCAGAACTCAAATCAATACTTGGCTCAGAAATAGATATAGTTTCTGAGCCTGCTTTTGCTCAAGCCTTGGCAACCCTAGAACCAGTTGTGATGGAAGTGCCTGGATACAAAGAGTCTGGGCGGCAGAAAACTTTAGTGGTTGCAACTTGCTATCAAGACCAAGCAAATGGATTGGTTGCCTTGAATTGGCAGGATGAGTGCTACACATTAACAGAATCGGAATTAGAACTAGCAAAAGAAGCAGCAGATCAATTGGGAACTGCGATCGCACATGCTACTTTATATAAAGAATTAGAAGCAGCGCGTCAAAAAGCCGAAGAAGCTTCCCGCCTCAAAAGCGAGTTTCTGGCTAATGTATCCCATGAAATTCGTACCCCCCTCAACGGCATGATTGGCTTCTTGAAGCTGATTTTGGAAGGGATGGCAGATGACCCAGAAGAACAAAACCAATTTTTGGCAGAAGCTCATCAGTTATCGATACATCTGCTGAATATCATTAACGACATTTTGGACATTGCCAAAATTGAAGCTGGTAAAATGGAGCTAGCTTACGCTCCAGTCAAGCTAAATGAGCTATTTAGTGATGTAGAAAGTTTCATGCGTCCCCAAGCAGAAGTGAGAAACCTCAGCTTTGGGATGCAAATGCCTGCCACTTCCGATGAAATCATTGTCCAAAGCAACTACCAACGGTTGCTACAAGTGATGCTCAATTTGGTAGGTAATGCCATCAAATTTACCCACGAGGGTGGCATCACCGTCAGCGCCGATTTAGTACTGAAAAAAGCGAAGCCGAACTTTCAAGGTCAGGAATTTCCTGGCATGGTAAGAGTACGTGTGGCAGACACTGGTATCGGTGTTTCGTTAGACAAACAAGATAAACTGTTTCAATTATTCTCTCAGGTGGATGGCTCCCGCACTCGCCAATATGGCGGCACAGGCTTAGGACTGGCAATATCCCAGAAGTTAGTGGAGGCAATGGGTGGTGAGGTACATTTTTATAGTCTAGGCGAAGGACTTGGCTCAACAGTCACATTCACCGTGCCACTGTATCAACAACCAGTTATGGTTTCATCTAGTGATAGCGACTCAATAAGTAGTGCTGAATGTTGAGTAATGAGTGCTGAGTGCTGAGTGCTGAGTTTAGATACTTGGTAATACTGGGTTTTGAGTTTTAAGCTTTAAAGTTTTTTAGTAATTATTATTTAATAACCATATTTGGCATGGGGCAAAACAGTTACGAGTTCCGAGTTCTGAGTAAAAAAAATGAGATTCCTCACTCATTACTCAGCACTCAGCACTCATTACTCAGCACTCTTGAGGGGTATTGGGAAAAAACCTTCCTTGTTCTCACCTCCTTGCGTTCTCTTCAGTACTTCACAAGCTAAAGTAGAGTAGGAGGGCTTGCACAACAAATTGTTCAGCTAATCTAATATCAAGTTGCTAAAACCAGCAGTGGTTTAGTCAAAAGTCATTAAAAACTGACACCTGACAATCTAGCGACAATTAGATTTAGGATCGATTTAACAAAGCTGGAAAATAATATTTTGGATAATGGTTAATGAGTAACGGCGCATCTGGCACAGAGATCATTATTATTCAATGCCCAATGCCCCATGCCCCATTCCCAATGCCCATCATTCACTTAGCAGGTCTAAACTATGGAACTCACAATTGACAACGTTGAAACAGTCTTAGATGAAATGCGCCCTTATCTCATGTCTGATGGCGGCAATGTGGAACTCGTAGAACTCGATGGGCCTGTTGTAAAACTGCGCCTGCAAGGTGCCTGTGGTTCTTGCCCCAGTTCTGCAATGACCCTGAGAATGGGAATTGAGCGCCGCCTTAAGGAAATGATTCCCGAAATTGCAGAAATTGAACAAGTAGTGTAGGGATTGGGGACTGGGGACTGGCGATTGGGGACTGGGGACTGGGGAAGAATGGATTTTTTCATTCATAATTTATCATTAATACCTAATCCCTAATTTGTAATCCCCAATCCCTAACCCTTAATTACTCGCTATGTCCCATCCTCTTTACATCGCTTTTATCTGGCATCAACATCAGCCGCTGTACAAATCTCCTGGCAGCGGCGTTTCGCTATCTCCAAGTCAGCAGTACCGTCTACCTTGGGTACGTTTACATGGGACTAAAGATTATTTGGATTTGGTATTGCTATTAGAGCGGTATCCTAAGTTACACCAAACGGTGAATTTAGTACCATCGCTGATATTGCAACTGGAAGATTATATTGCTGGTACTGCTTTTGATCCTTACCTCACAGCCAGCTTGACACCGGATGAACAACTCACCCAGGAACAGCGGGAATTCGTTATCCAACACTTTTTTGATGCCAATCACCACACGCTGATTGACCCCCATCCCCGCTATGCCGAACTGTACCAGCAAAGGCAGGAAAAAGGGCAAGCTTGGTGTTTAGCAAATTGGGAGTTGCCAGATTATGGCGATTTGCTAGCTTGGCACAATTTGGCTTGGATCGATCCGCTGTTTTGGGATGACCCAGAAATTGCTACTTGGTTAAAACAGGGTCGGAATTTTACTTTAAGCGATCGCCAGCGCATTTATTCCAAACAGCGAGAAATTCTCAGCCGCATTATCCCCCAGCATCGAAAAATGCAGGAGGCGGGACAGCTAGAAGTTACTACCACGCCTTACACCCACCCGATTTTACCGTTACTCGCTGATACTAACTCCGGCCGGGTCGCTGTGCCCAATATGACACTACCTAAGCAGCGATTTGAGTGGGCAGAAGATATTCCCCGCCACTTGCGGAAAGCTTGGGACTTTTATAAAGATCGCTTTGGACAGATACCTCGTGGTTTGTGGCCTTCGGAACAGTCAGTAAGTCCGGCGACACTTCCACACATTATTGACCAAGGATTTAAGTGGATATGCTCAGATGAAGCCGTCTTAGGGTGGACGCTGAAACACTTTTTTCATCGGGATGGGGCGGGGAATGTGCAGCAACCAGAATTGTTGTACCGACCCTATCGCCTGCAAACCGCCGAGGGTGATTTGTCAATTGTGTTTCGTGACCACAGATTATCAGATTTGATTGGCTTTACCTACGGTGCGATGCCAGCAAAACAAGCAGCTGCGGACTTAGTGGGACATTTGCAAGCGATCGCTAAAATGCAAAGAGATAGTCACAGTGATCAACCTTGGCTAGTTACCATCGCTTTAGATGGGGAGAATTGCTGGGAATTTTATCCCCAAGACGGTAAACCTTTCCTAGAAGCTTTATATCAAAGCTTGAGCGATGAACCCCACCTTAAACTCGTCACTGTCTCCGAATTCCTCGAAGAATTTCCAGCCACAGCCACCATTCCCGGAGGACAACTACATAGTGGTTCTTGGGTGGATGGTAGTTTCACCACTTGGATCGGCGATCCCGCTAAAAATCGTGCTTGGGATTACTTGACAGAAGCCAGGGAAATGCTGGCAAGTCATCCCGAAGCGACGGAAGAAAATAACCCAGAAGCATGGGAAGCATTATATGCCGCAGAGGGTTCTGACTGGTTTTGGTGGTTTGGTGCAGGACACTCATCAAATCAGGATGCCATCTTTGACCAGTTGTTTCGAGAACACCTGCTTGGCATTTACAAGGCATTAAATGAACCTGTACCGCCCTACCTCAAGCAACCAGTGGAAATCCACGAAGCACAGGGAAGCCACACCCCACAAGGATTTATTCATCCTGTCATTGATGGTAAGGGTGATGAGCAAGACTGGGATAAAGCTGGACGCATAGAAATCGGCGGGGCGCGGGGGACGATGCACAATAGCAGCGTCATCCAGCGACTTTGGTATGGGGTGGATCACCTCAATTTCTATTTGCGGCTGGACTTTAAAGGTGGCGTTGCACCAGGGCGGGGTTTTCCAGCAGAGTTAAATTTGCTGTGGTTCTATCCAGAAAAAACAATGGTTAATAGCCCAGTTCCATTGGCAGATGTACCAGATGCAGCCCCACTTAATTACCTTTTCCACCATCTTTTGGAAGTTAACTTGCTGACGCAATCGATTCAGTTTCGGGAAGCTGGAGACAATTATCAATGGCAACCCCGTTTCAGTCGCGCTCAAGTAGCTTTAAATAATTGTTTAGAGTTGGCAGTACCGTGGGCAGATTTGCAAGTGCCGCCAGATTATTCCCTGCGCCTGATTTTGGTGCTTGCGGATGAAGGGCGTTTTGCCAACTATTTGCCAGAAAATGCTTTGATTTCGATTGAGGTGCCTTAGAACTCAATACCCTTGGTGTTATTAGACCTCTTGCAAAAGTCCTTAACACCCCAACCCCTCCCCTTGGTAAGCTACGGTGTACACACATCTTTTTGCTGGGTGCAAAATGTGTATTGATCCCCCTAAATCCCCCTTAAAAAGGGGGACTTTGAGAGCTTTTTGTCCCCCTTTTTAAGGGATCAAAAGCCTGTGGCGCAACTCTAGAAGACTTGTGTGTACACCGTAGCCTTGGTAAGGGGAGGAGAGCGTTTGCGTCAGCAAATGCGGGGTGGGGTTCTTTATTTTTGATTTATGCAAGAGGTCTATTGGGCAATACAGTTCAGTTAAGCTTTTTTCTCTCCCCCTGCTTCCCCTGCCTCCCCTGCTCCCCCTGCCTGCCTTAACAGATATAATTTGCTTAACTGAACCCTATTGGTCTATTAGGGGTCATACCAAGTCTATTCCTGAGAGGATCGCTAGATTGCTCCCGATGTAACCCATTGCTAAAGGAGATTGACCCTTTAACAACAACAAAATCTGATTCAGGATTTCTGGAAGAGTTGCACCATAAAAGCGCCAGAGCTTTTTCCCCAGTTGGTTTAAAATGCGATCGCCTGCAATATCGTCAGTACCCGGTCGTAGCAACCAATGGGTTCGCAATATCTGGAAATGACGAATATCATGACTCTGGACGACTTGATGAATCTCTTGGGCAGTATGTTCCACCAATTCATCTGTCACTATTTTCATTACCAGGGGTTGCAATGTAAATGAGGGTTCATAATCGCTGATCCATTTTTCTAAAAGCGATCGCCTTTCTAACCCCACAATCCCCTCTAAAACTATCCCTGGGTCAACGGATATCAGCAAATGGGTTTGCAATCGAGAGAATGAGACAGGTTCTTGCCAAATAGCCAACCAGTAGAGAATATCTTGCTCTAAGCCGGAAAGTTGCTCAAATTGCTGTTTGAGAATCACACGCAAGCGATCGCCCACAATTAGAGTATTCTGACTTAAAAAAGCAGCAATATTCCCGCCAAATACAGACTGAATCAATGGTGTTACCAGTTTCAGCGCCAAAGGATTACCGCGATAAAGTTGAATTAATGCTGATAACCCCAGTTCTTTGCCTGTAAATCCCCTTGATTGTAATAATTCTACAGCCGCTTTTTTTGGCAACCCTTTGAGATTTAAACAGCGAAATGTTTTGCTATTAATTTCGATATTCTTTGGTTGTTCGCGGCTAGTAATGATAATACAACTTTGATGCCGTTCCCGACTTAATTGTTGGATAAATTGACCATAACTGAGGTTTTCTGCCTGTGAGAAAATGGCATCTAGTCCATCCAATACCAACAGACAGTGATGTTTTTGTAACTGCTGTATAAGTTGTGTTGTACCTTGTTGAATATTTTGCACAACGCCTTGCTCAAAGGAGTTTAGCAGGCTATTGAGCAGGGAAATGAGAGATGGGGAAGTTTGTAGAGATTTCCAAATTAAACAATCAAATTTTGACTGAATGCGGTCTACTAAAGCCAGTGCTAGGGCGGTTTTGCCAATACCAGCGATACCGTTAATGGTGATTAATTTACAGTTTTGACTGGTGATCCATTCTTCTAATTGTGCCAATTCCTGATTTCGTCCATAGAAGCTTTCGAGATCAGGTGCTTCATTCCAGTCTCGGTAAAGTGTGGGGATGTCTGCAATCGATTCTAAGTCTGCGTAAGATAATTCTGCGATCGCTTCCCAGTTGACAATACCAACAGCTTGACAGATACCGATGAAGATTTCTCGCTGAATGCGATCGCCTTGCCAAAATCGGCGTAAAGTAGCTCTAGAGGTATGGGCATCTTGCCACCAACGCGCCGTGCTAGTTTTTGTCCAACCTAGACGTTGACGAGATTTGTCTACAATTGCTAATCCTGAATCAGAGGCTTTCAGCGAGTTTGACATACATCTACAATTTTAAATCCCCGACTTCTTAAAGAAGTCGGGGATCTGGGAATGATTTTCAAACAATTCTAATAAACCAATTGTACCCACAAAAAAAGTATAAATTCCATATTGGATTGGTTTTTGATTTTTCCCAGGTGCATAACAAGCGGCAATTATTCCTTCAACGAAATGAGCCGACAATGCCAAGTGAGCAATTATCAAAACTGGATTTAAGATAATAGGTAGATGATTGTTAGTTGTTAATGCTTGAATATTCCATAATTCTAAGCCGATTGCAGTTGCGATCGCTACTATAGATATTACTTTTATAACTGGAAATAATTTTTGCTTGATATCTTTTAAATTCATGTTATTTACCAATGTTTTGTTTCAATTTTTCCAATCTTCTAAAGCTACGGGTTCTGTTGGATTTTCATAACGGTATGGCTGTGTATCGTGCAAAGGATAAAAATTTGTATTTGATTGGGGTTTTAGTGCTACTTGGTTATCTGGAGTTTTAGCTTCCAGAATAATCACTTCCACAGCGTCCCCTGCATGAAAAGGTAAACCTTGTAGCGTCAGGGTTCCATCTTCAGTTAACACTATTTCTATCTTGTGAGCGTTCATATTTCAACTCCTAAAGCAGAATTAGGATAGGAATGGGATTTCGTTAACGGTTTTTATATCATAATATTTACACTTTAGGATGCAATATCGGTAAAACTGCTCGGCGCAATTAAGGCATTATTCTAGATTATACGTAGTATGACAGACTCTACTTCTAACAACACTCCTGAGTTACTCTCTGTGGCTCAAACTGCCAAATTACTTAGCGTAACCCGTCAGCGAGTACACGACTTAATTAAAAATGGCCAGATTATAGCTCATAAACTTGGGCGTTATTACTACATAGAATCTGCTGAAGTAGAGAGATATCAGAACCAGCCTACTGGAAAACCTTATCAACCTCGCAGTACAACTTCTCAAGAAAACTCTATTGACAATCGACAATAAAGTTTTATAGACTCAAACTATACTAACTTAGTAAAGGTTAAATTAATGCTGCCTTTTCAACTGATTGCGACTGATGTTGCAACTCAACAAGAACTAAAACAAGTTCACAAGAGTGAGTATGGAATTCTCTATCAGGGAGATTGTTTGAAACTTTTGTCAGCATTACCTAACGAATCTGTAGATATTATCTTTGCCGATCCACCTTTTAATCTTGGTAAAGACTATGGTGAAGGTGTCAACGATAAGATGGAGACGAATCAATATTTAATCTGGTCACAACAGTGGCTTAATGAAAGTATTCGAGTCCTTAAATCAGGTGGCAGTTTATTTGTATTTAACTTGCCAAAATGGTGTATAGAATATGGTGCATATCTGAATCAGCAAGGAATGTGTTTTCGTCATTGGATTGCTTGCAGAATGCCGAAAGCTTTTCCCAGAGGGAAAAAAATGTCTCCTGCTCACTACGGGTTACTCTATTACACTAAGGGGGAACCAGCAGTATTCAATAAAGTTTACACCCCAATTCAAGTTTGTCGCCATTGCGGTGGAGAAATTCGTGATTATGGTGGACATCGCAAAAAACTTAACCAGAAAGGTATTAACTTAATGGATGTTTGGGATGAGCCAAAAGACGTTTGGGAAGATGTTTCTGAAGCTAATTGTAATGAAATTTTATGGACATTGGCAGAAGAAATGTGGATTGACATTCCACCTGTCCGGCATCGTCAACACAAAAAACGAGTTGCAAATGAACTTGCGCCAATTATGCTAGAGCGAATTATTACAATGGCATCTAATCCTGGACAAATTGTGGTTGATCCATTTGCAGGATCTGGTACGACATTTTATGCAGCAGAAAAGTTACAACGTTACTGGATTGGTTCAGAAATTGGGGATACAGATCCAGCAGTAGAAAGATTAACTAATTTGGCTAACGGAATCATAGAACAATGGGAATCCGCAAGAGGAAGTAAGAAATCAAAGCAATGCAAAACAACTGCACTGCAACTGCCAATTCCTTACTCTACATAATAACAGAAACTTTCAGACTAATGCACGTCCATCTGTTCCTTTAGTAAGTGTTGGTACGTTGCTATCTAGCTGATCATGTTCAATTACGAATATGGCTAAAAAACCTTCTTGGATCTGAACAGATCGCCAAACATCAAAGTATGGTTCTAACTCTTCGTAGTTACCAATTCTATCTGTTAAATAAGGATAAAGTTTTCGGCTTGGAAGTACCAAGGCAGTACCTAAAAAGACACCGCGTAGTAATCCGAGCACCATCTTATTAACTGCGCGATGGCTTGAGGAAATATTTCCTGTTTCCCACTCCAGAGCAAAAAGATAATCATCTATTACTTTTGTTGCATCCACCTTTCCTGGTGATTTTGTTGCATAGTGAATTGGAGTTTCCAGCCTCCATCTAAATCTATCTCTCAACGCAATCATGCAAGCTTCTTTTATTGGCTTGACACCGTTACCATGTCTTTTAGGATTAATTGTAAAATTTAATGTACCCGGAGGATGGACAATAAGAGAGATAGCATCACGAATTTCAGTACGAATGATAGACCAATCCCTTGATTCTTCAAAACTCCCAACACTGATTAAAGAAACTTCTTGAACAATTTTCATACTATATGATTATTTGATTCTCTCCATTGAAATGCTGCTAAAAGCGATCGCCTTGCCAAAATCGGCGTAAAGTAACTCTATAGGTATGGGCATCTGTTTTAGATTATCTTCAATATTAGAACTAGATTGTGCTAATGTGTTTTGAATCTTATGATGGACAATTAAAAGCTCCTCTGCATGAGATGGGAAATGTTTATTTATTTGTTTTATATTACTAACTAGGCTCTTACATTTATTCTTCCAAACGGATTTTATACTGTCGCGATGACGTTCAAACTCAACTTTGACTGACTCTGGTAATATTAAAATGAAGTCTGTCTCTTTTAGAGATATGTTTAAAGTTTCCAGTAGTCCATAAAGCTTTGGTTCACCAGCAAGTCCAATCCATACACAAGTATCAATAATAAGGAATCTAGTCATAATGCGATTTTGAACAAAAATTTAGCTATTCTAGCTATTTTAGCTAGTGATACAAAAATGATATGTAAATTTTGTCTTTGCTCACTGAGCCAATAACTGAGCACAAAACTGAGCATATCTCCCAGAAAAACCCGCCTACGCTAGAGACAGGAAACAAAAGCGTCAGGTAAAAATTATGACTCAAACCCTAGAACAACAACCCAGTGGTTTATATCTGCAAAACTCCAGCCAACAGATTGCCTTTCCCCTCAAACACACCGAGGTAAAAGCCAAAATAGATGGTAACATCTCACGAGTGGAAGTTACCCAAAGCTTTGAAAATCCCTTTACCACTACTCTAGAAGCCGTTTATATCTTCCCCTTACCCGATGAAGCTGCCGTTGATGATATGCTGATTCGCATAGGCGATCGCACAATTCAAGGCAGCATCAAAAAACGCCAAGAAGCTGTAGCCATCTACGAACAAGCCAGGAAACAAGGACACACAGCCGGACTCCTCGAACAAGAACGAGACAATATCTTCACTCAATCCCTGGCAAACATCAAACCAGGTGAACAAATTGATGTGATTATTCGCTACAGCGACAGCCTAAAATTTGAGGGGGGAAATTACGAATTTGTCTTCCCAATGGTTGTTGGCCCGCGTTACATTCCCGGAATCACCATCGCAGAAGATGCAGTCGGGGGTGGTTCAGCTATTGCACCCATGACTTTAAATCAAGATACCGATTTAGTTCCAGATGCTTCCCGCTTGAATGCTCCTATTTTACCGTCGGGGATGCGATCGCGTCATGATATTAATGTCACCATAGAAATTAATGCTGGCGTTGAAATTCAAGATATTAACTCACCCTCTCACCAAATCCAAATCATCCGTGAAGGAGAGTTAGTAAATGTCAAATTAGGAGGTGGAGACACCATACCCAACAAAGACCTAATTTTACGCTACCAAGTTAGCAGTAATAACACCCAAACAACTACGCTTACTCAAGCTGATGAACGGGGTGGACACTTTGCACTATACCTGATTCCCGCCCTTGAGTACCGTCCTGATGAGATTGTGTCCAAAGATATGGTGTTTCTCATAGACTCCTCCGGTTCTCAAAGTGGCGAACCACTGATGCAATGTCAGGAATTGATGCGTCGTTTTATCAATGGACTCAATCCCGACGACACCTTTAACATTATTGATTTTTCTGATACTACACAGCAACTCTCACCCGTACCTCTTCCTAACACTTCCCAAAATCGTTTATTAGCAATCAACTATATCAATCGCTTAAACGCTGGCGGGGGAACGGAGATGTTAGGCGGTATTCGCACCGTCTTAAACTTAAAAGCCACAAATCCGGGACGCTTGCGAAATATTGTTTTATTAACTGATGGCTATATCGGCAACGAAAACCAAATTTTAGCAGAAGTTAAACAGCGTCTCCAGCCAGGAACCCGCCTGCATAGCTTTGGTGCAGGTAGTTCGGTGAATCGTTTCTTACTCAATCGGATTGCAGAATTAGGACGGGGTATTGCTCGGATTATTCGCCACGATGAACCTGTAGATGAGGTGGTAGAAAAATTCTTCCGCCAAATCAATAATCCAGTCCTCGCCAATATTCAATTGCAATGGGAAGGTGATGGAGAATCCCCAATTATGTATCCATCGACACCACCAGATTTATTTGCAGAGCAACCGTTAGTGCTATTTGGACGCAAATCAGACGCGCATTCTGGAAAGTTGCACGTTACCGGCATTGCTGCGGGTGGTAGGCGTTATCAGCACAGTTTTCACCTGAATTTTCCCCAAACAGGTAATCCTGCGATTGCTCAACTTTGGGGACGTTCCCGCATCAAGGATTTAATGAATCAAATGGTCAGTGGTGACACTAAGGGAGGTGTGGAAGCAGTGACAGATACGGCTCTGGCTTATCAACTGTTATCGCAATATACCGCTTTTGTTGCCGTCAGTGATGATGTTAGAGTCAATCCCAACGAGGATTCGGTATCTGTGCAAGTACCTGTGGAAATACCTGAAGCTATCAGCCATGAGGGTATTTTTGGAAACATTACGGCTGGCGCTGCTCCTGGGGGTGGAATGGTAAGCAGTCGCCGGGAAGCTAAGAAACAATGTGCACCACTGCCACCATTACCAATGTCTGCACCTGCTCCAGCAAAATCGATGGCACGCTTTGAAGATATGGAGTCATTGGCGATGGAAGCTGATATTCCAGCATCAGAGCCAGAAATTGGATTTGCAGATGTTGATGAGTTTAGTAATTTTGACCGCTTGTCATCACTTTCTGAACAAGTGATGCCACAGTTTGAAGAGATGGGTGTGGATGATCAATTGGAAGATTTAAAGGTCTTATTGAAAGAAGAATCTTCTGTCCCTCATTTACAGATTGTGAGCGTCACGGGATTGGATCAGCAGATGATTTCTCTGCTGACTCAATACTTGCAAGCAATTCAACTCCCTAGAGGTTTCGGTGGTGATTTGGTGTTTGAATTCCAGGTTAGTCAGGGACGGGTGAGACAGTTGGTGCTGGATGAACAGGCTTCATCGCTGAAGGAACAGACGGTGATTGAATTAATTAGGCGATCGCTTTTAGCTTGGCTACCTTCCCAAATACACACTGCTACAGTGCTGTTAACACTTCGCATTAAACCATAACAGTAGAGAGCGATCGCTTTGCCCGCCGTAGGCATCGCCTTTGATATCTGCAATCAAACAGGCGATCGCTTCTTTGGTGTAGGTTGTACACCACTCCCTACTCCCTACTCTCTACTTCCCGTCCTCGTCATCAATCCCCTTGATTGTTCCACCAGGCGAATAAACTCACCCCGATAGCCCTCCTGGTCTTCCCCTTTCCCTTGGGTTGCCAACTTCATCACCAAATCATAATTAGCATTCCCCTTATACTCAGAGTCACGCAGCAGCATCCCAAAAGTTGCCACCGCAGCAGCAAATCTCAGGTTTGTGGAGGGTATCTGATCGGCTCTCAAATCAACATCTTGGATGGTTTGGGTAATTAGTTGACTGGTGCTGTCCTGGGGCAATTTATAGCGCAGTTTCACCTGCATCAACTCATTACCAGCAGCATCCGAGGCAGTTTCACCAGAACGCTGATACCGTAAGGGGTCTATCTCTGGTAGCTTCACATCGCTTTTCGTGCCGGTGGGAATTATTTCATAAAGCGCTGTCACAGAATGACCAGCCCCAATATCCCCTGCATCTTTCTTATCGTCATTGAAATCCTGATTTTGCAGCAGGCGGTTTTCGTAGCCAATCAAGCGATATGCCTGAACTTTCGCCGGATTAAATTCCACCTGAATTTTCACATCCTTGGCAATGGTAAACAGAGTTCCCCTCAGATCGTTAACTAAAACCTTTTTGGCTTCTAATAGGGTATCGATGTAAGCATAGTTGCCATTACCCTTATCAGCCAGTTGCTCCATTTTTCCGTCCTTATAATTGCCCGTGCCAAATCCCAACACCGTCAGGAAAATTCCCTGATCTCGCTTTTGTTCAATTAATCGCGTCAGGTCGGCATCACTGGAAACCCCGACGTTAAAATCTCCATCGGTAGCTAAAATTACTCTATTATTACCAGACTTGAGGAAGCTTTGTTTAGCTATTTTGTAGGCGAGTTCAATGCCCTGACCGCCAGCAGTGGAGCCTCCAGCCTCCAAGCGGTCAATCGCCGCCAGAATCTTTGATTTCTGACTACCAGGAGTAGCAGGTAATACCAATCCAGCATTCCCAGCGTAAACTACCAAACTTACCCGATCTTCAGGACGCAGTTTATTCACCAGCAATTTTAGGGACTGTTGCACCAAGGGTAATTTGTTGGGGTCATCCATAGAACCGGAGACATCAATCAGAAATACTAGGTTGCTGGGTGGTAAGGTTTCACTCTCTAGGCGTTTACCTTGCAAACCCACGTGTACCAGCTTGTGTTGAGGATTCCAGGGAGCAGCAGCAACTTCAGTGGTGACGGAAAAAGGGCGTTGGCTCTTAGCGTCGGCATCGCCTTTTGGTTGGGGATAATTGTAGGTAAAATAGTTGATCAATTCCTCAATTCGTACTGCATCCTTGGGTGGTAATTCCCCTTGAGTAATAAACCGTCGCACGTTGCTGTAGGATGCTGTATCTACATCAATAGAAAAGGTGGAAAGGGGTTCATTACCAACGCGATAAAAGGGATTATCGTCAATCCGATTGTAGTTTTCTGTATTGAATCTGCTACCTGTTTGTGGTTCCGGGGCAACCCTTCCAATAGTGCCACGAGTTTGGCGTGTAGGGCTTACAGGGCGATTAGAAACTTGATCCTGCACAGATGAGCCAGAGGGAATACTAAAGAGTGGGGCGGTGGGTACTGGTTGAGTTTTTCGGGTAGACTCAGCTTGAGTACGTTCTCTGGGAGCCTGAGTTGGAGTGACGGGACTACGAGCTTCCAATTCATCTATCTGATTTCTGAGGGTTGCTAACTCAGGTGCAAATTCTGACTGCAAGCGTTGTAGGGTTTTCATATCCCCTTGGGTGACTATCTTGGGGTCAGTCGCTATTAGCTCATTGCTCCGATTCACACAAGCATTCAAGACGGTGGCAAACTCAGTCCGGGTTAGGGGAAGAGTGCCAAAGTTTTGCACAGGAACGACACAACTATACTTTTGTACCAATGCCTGGAGTGCTTGGTAGTCAGGGTGATTGGGTAGAATGGAGCTTGTTGGGGTAGAACTGGGAGGAGTCTGATTAGCTGGAACCGCAACCGTAGCAGACTGACGTAAAATCGCAATTCCTACTGACGGTATCAATAATAACAGTGTCACAATACTGACTCGCTGCCACATTTTGGACGGAATCGGGTAAGACATAGCTAAATCCTCACACTAAATTTGTGTATCAGTTCAAAACCTTGTGGGATGTGTGGAAGCCCTGTCTTTTTAGACGGGATTTCTGAAATTTCAAGTTTCTACTTACCTAGAATAGTCTTGAGCAGCCTGGGATTTCATAACCGTTGCAGTTTTGGTAACTGTAGCGGATACAACACTAAACATTCCGGTCTACCATTAGGGGATATGACTACGTACCGGGAGATGTTGAAGGAGGCAGGGGCAGGGGTAGCAAATCATTCGGGGTTGAATCCTCGGATGCTTTTACCCCACTGAACTGTCGTAAGAAAGCGGGAATCTGAGGCAACAGTGGGGTCTTAAAGCCTTGCTCCCTCAAAGAGAATGTTTTAAAAGTAGTAAAAGGTTTTAGATCCCCCTAAATCCCCCTTAAAAAGGGGGACTTTTAGAGACTTTGCCC
>NZ_JBDNJQ010000122.1:0-25312 GCF_051172895.1 Nostoc sp. CALU 1950
GCGATGTCCAGATCCCCGACTTCTTCGAGAAGTCGGGGATCTAATTTTTCACGAAGTATTTATGACTGCTATATGCATCTTCATAGAGAATGAGATATAGCGGTTCTCGTTCACGTGAGCTACACCCGTAGGGGCAATTCATGAATTGCCCCTACACCTTGCGATATAATTTTGTACCGCATCTGAGTGTGAACCGCTATAAGTCAAAGCAAATTTTTAAATAAAAGGAAAGTAAAGGAGTGCCAACAAAACGTCAAAAAAATGTCTGGAGGAGTGAGATTAATGACATCATTCGGGGTGCTTGCGGAGGATTTTTATTTGGCATACCCTTGCTGTACACAATGGAGGTTTGGTGGATTGGATCGCTGGCAAAACCACAACTGATGATGATGGCGATCGCATTGATGTTTGTTGTAGTTTACTTGCTTAATCAGATAGAAGGCTTTCGGAAACGCAGATATACCGGGCTAGCTCATCAAGCCGCAATGGATACTGTAGAAGCGATCGCGATCGGACTAGCTTGCTCTACCTTTGTACTGTTACTACTACGAGAATTGACACCAGAAACTTCCCTAAGGGAATCTTTAGGTAAAATCATCTTTGAAAGTGTGCCCTTTGCTCTCGGTGTAGCATTAGCCAACCAGCTTTTAGGAGATATTGAAAACAGCAATGGAGAAAGACAAGCAACCAACAGCACAACTAAGAAGACAGGGGATGAGTTAAACGCCACCTTCGCAGATTTGGGTGCAACTCTAATTGGTGCAACTGTAATTGCATTTAACATTGCTCCAACAGATGAAATTTCCATGTTAGCAGCCGCAACTTCGCCAGCTTGGGAATTAGCAATGATCGCCGCATCTTTGTTGATTTCTTATGGCATTGTATTTCAGGCAGGCTTTTCTGACCAGCAAAAGCGAAGACAACAAAAGGGAATTTTCCAACGACCATCTAGCGAAACTATTATGTCCTACCTAGTTTCGCTGCTAGCAGGGGCTTTTATGCTGTGGTTCTTTCAAAAGTTAACTTTTAGCGACCCTTGGACAATGTGGTTAGATCACACTTTGATACTGGGATTACCTGCAACTATTGGCGGTGCAGCCGGAAGGTTAGCAATATGACTAAAACAGAACAACGACCAAAGCGCTCAATCGCTGAGTGGGTAACATTTAGCATCGCCTCATTTATCCTAGCAACCGTTGTCAGTCTGGTAGGCTACACTTGGCTGAACGAAAAGAATCAACCTCCCATCCTTTCTGTTACTAAAAAAGAAACAATTAGGGAAATTGATGGACAATTTTATGTTCCCTTTGAAGTAGTTAATAGTGGAGGAGATACGGCTGAGTCAGTTCAGATTATGGCTGAGTTGCTGATTGACGGTAAAGTTACAGAAACAGGAGAGCAACAGATCGACTTTTTATCTAGTGGGGAAAGTGAAGAAGGCGCATTTATATTCAGCAAAAATCCGCGCCAAGGTCAGTTAAATCTGCGTGTTGGTAGCTATAAATTGCCATAAGTGAAGCATTTAAAACCGCAGACAAATACGGACTAATACAACCTCTAAGGGTGGACATCTAGGCCACCTTTAGAGGTTGTTGGAAAAGTCCTCTTGTCTTCTTGGAAATTCTTAAGCTTTAACCTTAGCTTTTGACCAAACGCCATTTTGATCTTCATCATATTGCTGATGAACAGACTCCCAGGCGGCTTGTTCAGCGGTGAACTCGTCATTTTTCTCATTGAAAACGGTGTTATAACGCTCAATGAATGTGCGTTGAGCTTCATCAGAAAGATGAGCGCGAACCTCTGGAGATAAATCTTCTGGACTGTTGCACTGTCCAGGACAAGGGCGAGCAAAGGTTTTTTCAATTGTGTTAATTTCTTCGGCACCAGCACTTTCGAGTAGCAATTGAAATTCGCCAGTGCGATCGCTCGGAACTTCTGCCATCAATAAGAATTCGCCAGCTTGTAAGCGGGTTTGGTAGATAGCCGCTTTATCTTCTGGCATCCCCAAAGTAGTTAAAACCGATACTAGACCAGCACCTGCACTACCTGCGATCGCTCCACTAGCAGCCCCTAGTAGCACTGCACCTATGGGCCCTGCTGCCACGATTGGGCCAACAAAAGGAATAAACAATACGCCTACACCTGTAAGCAAGCTGAGAAAGGAACCAAACAAGGAACCAAAAACGGCCCCTGTTCTCAAACCTCCCAGAATCACATCTTTTTTACTAATAAAGCCAGCAATTCTCGTTTCCGACTGGAAATTTCTGCCCATGACCGAAATATGATCTCTAGGCACACCCCTGTCTAGTAAACGTCGAATCACATCATCAATTTGCTTCTGTTCTTTGAATACAGCAGAAATGGTACGTTCTGCTTTATAAACTTCTGCCACTTAAATACTCCTTGTATTATGTTGTTTTTGCAATAAATATGGTGAATAGGTAGATGCAGGCAGAATGAACCCTGTGTGCAACTTTCTCTCAAACGTAATCCCAACACCCTCCCTACGTTCGTGCAGCGTGCCAAAAGCAGGGAAGGAAAGCAATAATCAAAGCCTCTCGGATTCTGGGGAGATAAATAGAATTGGGGTCTTAAAAAACGTTATGAGCTACACACCCACAGCAGTCTTACCTTTTGTTGCTGGCTGTTTACCATCTGGATCTATTGCTTCCCCTTCAATAAATGAACGCAGCATCCAAGCTATCTCTTCATGCTGTTCTAGTAGTCCAGTTAAAAAGTCAGCAGTTCCCTGATCGTGAAACTCTTCACCAGACTGATCTACATGGTCTCTTAAGTTGCGAATAACCTGCTCGTGATCATTTACTAGATTAGCTACCATTTTCGTTGCTGTGGGAACATTACCACCATGTTCTTTCAGGGTAGCAAGCTTGAGAAATCCCTCTAATGTGCCAACTGGATAACCGCCCAAAGTACGAACCCGTTCTGCCAAGGCATCAATATTTAGAGTTAGCTTTTGATAGTGTTCTTCCCAAAGCTGATGCAAAGAGCGGAACTGAGGACCGACAACATCCCAGTGGTACTTTTTGGTTTTCACCAACAGTAGATAGGCATCTGCCAAATCTTGATTCAACAGATTAATTACACCTTGACGCTGTTCTTCGGTCAAACCAATGTTTATCGCACGCATTGTTTTCCATCCCTAAGCAAACTTCTTTATTAACTTCTCAAATTTCCCACCTAATCCACATCAACCAAAGGAAACATTATGAGTTTAGATTAATTATCACATTACATAGTTATACCTATGCCTTAATAGGTAGTATTATTCAGCAAATTTAAGAATTAGCTATAGCAGTCCTATTTGATTTATGAGATTTAAAAGCATAAAAACCCCAATTTCCTAAAGAAATCAGGAGTTTTATTTGTCATTTTTATATTGAATTGAAGTTGGGAAATTAACATTACTAAGTAGTAATGGGTCACTGCTTTTAAGCAATCACCCATTCATTACTACCGAAAAATTACCAAGGTATTAACTCTGTTACTTACCTGTAACTTTGTCCAACAAATTCTTTACATTTTCTTCCACTGAGGTTGCACCCTGTGAATTTTCAGGACGTTTTTGCTTATCAATATCAGCAGCCCCCTGAACCTCATTGAGTCCTTGATTGGACTCCTTTTGAACCTTTTTCAATCCTTGAGGTGGTTCTTTAGCGGCTTCATCAGTTTTGCGCTGAATGTCAAGCAGTTGTGTAGTACCTTCGGTGGGGTTACTTTGGTAGCTATCCATTGCAAAAGCAGGAAAAGCATTAGAGAACAATAGTAAGGCGCAAGTAAAAGCGACAACTAGAACACGTACTGGACGTAACACAGATAAAACAGAAGCAACAATTTTCATTTGAAGTCCTCAATAACAGCTTTAACAACGCAAAACTTTCACTGAAAGAGTGGAAGCAAGTAACTTTATTTTGCAAAATTGAGCAATAATAAAACTAGCAAGCTACACTGCGATAGGAAAGTTATTGAAAAACGAACCTGACGAAGAAAGAAATTGTCTTTAGTATTTCTGCATATAAGAATTAGTTAGGGATAATAGGCAAATACCACCTTAATTCTTTAGCAAAATGATTACACTTCATATTGACGTTCTTCTTTCCAGGTTCCCTGTTTATACTTTTACTTTGAAAACGCTAACGTCTGCATCAATCTCTAGAATGAAGTTTCCTATATCTGTAGTTGCAATAAAATCAGTCTCTAGGCATATCGACTTAATATAGTTTTGGCAGGCTAATGCCTCTACTATTTATGTTCATTTAGCTCAACTTTATCCAATCAAAGGAATTTAATTGCTATGCACCTTAGAGGATATTTGTAAAGCATCAAGTTATATAAATATCTCCTATGACCCCGCCTTTTAAGCTACGGTATATACACAAGTCCTAAAATCCTTACTTGGTAATATACAAGCATTAGTAGGCAAGGTTTTGAGTTGAACAAGTTGATTATCAATATAGGAATCCGCTTTGATTTCTGAACTGATTTGCGTAGGCAGGCAATATGCAATAGGCAATAGGCAACAGGAAAAAAGGCTTCTTAGTTGTACTGAGTTTTTTCAGAAATCAAATATGAGTCCTATAGTGTCAATTTATTGATAAAGATATAACGTAAAATCAAGGATTTTAAAAATCATTTTCCGTTCTTTTCTGTCCATTTGATTCTCAAATCGACTTGTGTATACACGGTAGCTTTTTAAAGGAGAGAGGAAATGAATCTTACCTTTAAAGTTGATAAGTCTGCCTTATTACCTCTTCTATTGAACTTAGGCGATGGAACTTTTCTATGAATTCATGGGATCTTGTTTTTCGCTTCGCCAGCAGCACCTTTAACGGCGTTAAATAATGAACATCTAGGTCATCTCCTAAAGCAACTTCAGCTGCTTGTAAGACTTTTGTCGCATTCCCAAAAATATCCTCATTGTCAAACCCTTCTTTTGCAGAAAGTTGGTGTAACATTGCATTGGGAACAGTTGCTCTACCCAGCAAGGTTTTATCTAACACCAAACCTTTCAATAATGTCAGCAAAGCCGCATAGATAGAAAAATCATCACAACTATCACAAGCTTTAAATTCAATGCGTCCCACTTCAGCCGGAATGCGGGCGATTTTTGTCAAGGAAGGTATGCTATTAATTAGTTGTTCCTGCTCCTGAATAAAAACCAGGGCTGCTGGTCTTTTTCCAGTTCTGATAAACGTTCGTACCGATAATCCATCCCATAAACCTCCTTTATAAAAAGGGGAACTATAACTAAAAGGGACAATATAGGGACTGTAATAGGTTAACTTTTTGCCAATATCAATTACATCTTCAGTAGATAAATCCGCCACTGAGATATTTAAATCTGGGCCATAAGACACCATGTGAATATTAGCGGTTTGTTCATCAGGATAAGCCTCTAGCTGTTTGATTTCATAATCATTTAATGGAGGTTGAGGCTCAAAAACCGGATTGTAGGGATTAAAACTGACCAAAACTGGTGATAAACCAAAGTTAGCAGCAACCTCACGTAGCAAGTTAAAACTTTCTGATAATTCAGTAATCGCACCTTGAATATCAGAATGTATAGTTGTTCTAATTTCGATACCTTTAACATGACAGTCTATCACTTCATCGGAATCTGCAAATCTTTCAAATCCCTCAATGTACCATCTTTTCATCTTAATACCCGCATCCCCAACCCGTAGTTGAGGATAGTCGCTAGGGTATGTGGGTAGCTTTTCAATAATTTGATTCAAATCAGCAAATTTTGTGTGGGAAAAATCAGCAAACTTTCCTTCTGGGTTGAGGAAAGCGACTTCATGCTCAATGCCAAATAAAAACATTATATATACCTTTATTTCTTATCTTTAACCTACTTTAACTAATGCCAAACGAGACGAATCGCACAGAGGAGGAAATAACATCAGTAAACGATTCATTAGAGAAAAACGTCGGCGATATTTAGTTGGCAGATTGGCATAATTACAGACTTCCATTACTTCGTAACATGAATTCCAGTCTTTAATCTTATGAATATTTGAGATACCCCAATCAAATTTTGCTGAGGTGTATTTGAGTGAGTCATGGTGCTTTTGATTCTTCACAATTAGCGGTGATAAAGAATCAAAAGCAAACCACGAACCAGGAAAATACTGCAAAAGATTTGCAAACAATAGCTTCACTTCCTGTTCATTGAAATACTGCAATACGCCTTCGGCGACAAACATAACAGGTTGTTTAGTAGTAGATTTGATATGCTCAATCCAATTGGTATCTAGAGCAGAAGCCGCGATTAATTTACGGCGTTCCGTTTCCTCAAAAAACTGTCGTCGCAGAACCATGACATCCGGTAAATCTATGTCAAACCAGCAAACCTTGCCGTTATCTACTCGCTCAAAGCGTGTGTTCAGTTCTGCACCAATCTCGATAACGGAACCTTGCGGATGTTGATTGAGGTAGTTGCGTACCCAGTTGTCGAGGATATTTCCTCGTAAACAACAGCCTATCTGAGAAGATTTAGCAGTAGTAAATTTATCAAATTCGTAGTCTATCGCTGCAAGAATCTCAGCTGATTTAGGATCTACTATAATTGGATCTGCTGCCTGAAGCTCACAAGCTCTAGCCCAGAGGGTAATTAGTAGTGTTTCTTGAATGATGCCGAGGTTAACTTTGGTTTTATTCATGAATACCTCCACAACACAGATTAAATCTCCCTTTTTAGTTTAAGTAGAAAAAATTCTCAAGATTACTCTCAAATGGATTTTACCCCAAGACCGACTGTTGCGATTTGAAAACTTCTCTGGTTGATTTCTTGAGGTGGCTACGCTTACGCACTTTCTTGATTTTTGCTGTCCCCACTATCTTCATAGTCACTGTGTAGGGTAGCTTAGTAGTGACTGAGGAAAGCTTGAGACGTGAGTTTATGACAAGTACCGTTCAATCCCCCTACAGCAGCGAACAAATTGCCGCTTGGTTGCGTGGGCTGCTTACTATTGCTTGGGCTGATGGTAATTTTGATGCTCAAGAACAGGAATTAATTGCCAACATCACCAAAGATGAATTAGCTCCTAAGATTCAATGGGACTCACTAGAGATAATTACGCCAGAAGAATTGGCCGCAGTCTTGGGTAAAGGTACACCAACAGCGGAAAATTTCTTAAGGACAGCGGTGATGGTAGCGATCGCTGATGGTACTTATTCTCCCAGCGAAGATCAAGTTCTGCAACAGTTCTGCCAAGCCTTAGAACAGCCGGAGAATTTCCTGGAAGCCCTTCGCCACACCCTGGAACACCCGGAGAAAATTACCCCTAATACCCTCACAAATGGACTTACAAAACGTCAAATTGATGCACTACACCCCCTACGTGAGTGGCTAGATGGGCTAGATATCCAAGATCCAAGAGTAGCCCGCTTTTTGTGTAAAATGATTCCCTCCCAATGTCCCTTTGAGCGGGATGTCACTTTATTTGGACGCAAGATTGTCCACATCCCGCCGATGTGTAAAATTAATCCCTTGTATGATCAACTGGTGGGCTTACGTTTCCGTGCCCTCTCCTATCTGGCAGATAAATGCGGTGAAGATGTTTCACCATATATTTAGTTAAAGTGAAGAGTGAGGAGTTATAATTTGTAACTCCTAATTCCTAACTCCTCACTTTTCACTATTATTTAAGTATGCAATTTATCGACCAAGCAAAAATTGAAGTTGAAGCTGGTAAGGGCGGCGATGGTATTGTCGCCTTCCGGCGGGAAAAATACGTGCCGACTGGTGGTCCCTCTGGTGGTAATGGCGGAAGAGGCGGTTCGGTAATTTTCGTTGCGGATGAAAACCTACAAACCTTGCTGGACTTCAGATATAACCATCGCTTTCAGGCAGAAAAGGGGACTCGTGGTGGCCCAAGTAACTGCACCGGAGCCGGAGGAAAGGATTTGATCATCGAAGTTCCCTGCGGTACAACCATTTATGATGCTGAAACTGGCGAATTGCTGGGGGATTTAACTGAGCCTAAGCAGACTTTGCTGATTGCCCAAGGTGGTAAAGGCGGACTGGGAAATCAGCATTTCTTGAGTAACCGTAACCGCGCCCCAGAATATGCCCTCCCAGGATTACCAGGGGAAATAAAGCAGCTGCGCCTGGAGTTGAAACTTTTGGCAGAAGTGGGGATTATTGGCTTACCAAATGCTGGTAAATCCACTCTAATTTCATCTTTATCAGCAGCACGTCCAAAAATCGCAGACTACCCCTTCACTACCCTGATCCCAAATTTGGGTGTAGTGCGGAAACCTACTGGCGATGGTACTGTTTTCGCCGACATTCCCGGACTAATTGAGGGCGCGGCTCACGGTGCAGGACTGGGACATGATTTCTTGCGCCACATCGAGCGGACGCGAGTGCTACTTCACTTGATTGATGCCACTAGCGATGATGTAGTTAGAGATTACAACACAATTAAGGAAGAATTACAAGCTTATGGACGGGGTTTAGCAGAACGCCCGCAAATTTTAGCGCTGAATAAAATTGATGCAGTTGATCGGGAAACTGTCGATTTAGAAGCGTTAGCTACCCAACTTAATCACCTCTCCTACGCCCCGGTTTTTGTGATTTCAGCAGTTACCCGCACTGGGTTAGAACCGATGTTACAGGAAATTTGGGGAATTCTCGACCAAATGAAGGTTCCTGAAGAAGTTGAAGCATTTAGATAATTACTAATTCGTAATTCGTAATTCGTAATCAATATTTTCAGAAGGGGTAGCTGTCGGTGGTAGAAATACTTTGTTTTTTACTCACGGGGTGAAAGCTGTTAAAATTACGAATTACGTAGATTGCTTCTCACCAGAGGTAAGTATTATTAATTACAAATTATGTGGACGCATCCTGAATCAGGGGAATTTTAATCATAAACTCAGCGCCTTGTGCTGGCTGCGAAAGACATTTTAAGGAACCGCCATGTCTTTCTGTAATGATCTGGTAGCTAATGGCAAGCCCCATCCCCGTACCTTTGCCGATGGGCTTGGTGGTAAAGAAGGGGTCGAATAGTTGTTTTCTAACATCTTCTGGTATTCCCAATCCATTATCGGCAATCGTAATTGTTACTTGATTTGGCTCCTCTAGTTGAGTGCAAATGCGAATTTGCGGGGAGGTCATTTGCTCTACCCTATGGGCGTTTTCCCAATGGATAGGACAAATGGCATAGGCGCTTCGCCTTCCCGCAGGGTATGACTCTTCCAAAGCATCGATCGCATTTGACAAAATATTCATAAATACTTGATTTAGCTGCCCAGCATAACATTGAACCAGCGGGAGTTTGCCGTATTCTTTGATTATTTCGATTGTCGAGCGTTGCTCATTACCCTTGAGGCGGCTTTGCAAAATCATCAGAGTACTGTCAATTCCCTCATGGATATCAACAGCTTTCATTTCGGCTTCATCCAAGCGCGAAAAATTCCGCAGGGAAAGCACAATCTCCCGAATACGGTCTGCCCCAACTTTCATTGAGTTGATTATTTGTGGCAAATCTGATTTCAAAAAGTCCAGTTCGATTAGTTCTACAAAATCCTGAATTTCTAGCACAGGTTCAGGATAATGATTTTGGTAGAGTTGCAAAAGTGAAAGTAAATCTTGGATGTATTCTTTGGCAGGGTTGAGGTTGCCATAGATAAAATTCACCGGATTGTTAATTTCGTGTGCTACTCCTGCAACTAGTTGACCCAAACTGGACATTTTTTCAGTTTGAATCAAGTGAATTTGGGTGTGTTGAAGTTCGTGGAGTGTTTCTTTGAGTTCTTGGGCTTGTTGTCGTAGTTGCGCTTCTGACTTTAGCAGGGCTTCCTTGGCTTGTTTACGTTCTGTAATGTCCCTAGCAACAGCTACCTGACAGAAAGGCTCTCCTGTTTCAGGATGTTTAACCATGAATATGCTGCAATCAGTGGGAATTTCTATACCTGTTTGGAAATGTCTATGGCGAAACTCACCTTGCCAGAAACCATGTTGAGACATTAAAGGAATAATTTGTTGTATCAACTCTGCAAAAGCTTCTGGTGAATGAAAATCATCCATAGACTTAGTTTTAGCTGCTTCCAGGCTAGTAAGTCCCACCATATTGAGTCCGGCAGGATTCACATAGAGAACTTGCCCTTCCATTGAAGCAATGCCAATAAAGTCACTGCTGTTTTCAATCAATGCTACAAATTTTTGCTGTTCCTCTTCTGCTCGTTTGCGTTCTGTGATGTCTAACACCATTGAGGCAATGCCAATCACCTGGCCATCAGGAGCCACTAAAGTGTTGTTATACCACTCACAGACCATCTTTCTGCCATCTTTAGTAACGTTTTCGTTGACACTAAGATTTCCTCCACGTTGTGTTAACAAGGCGGTGATAATCTCATTTACTTGCTTTCTAGCGTTTTCAGGTACTATGGTCGCAAAACTAGTCCCCAGCATTTCCTCTGTGGTGTATCCAAAGATTCTTTCTGCTGCCCGATTCCATGTCTGAATCTCAAAGTTGCTATTCCATTCAATAATGGCTAAAGGTGTTTGTTCAATCAGCAACGCCAGTCTTTGCTGTGAAGCCCTAAGTTCTGCCTCTGCTTGCTTGTATTCGGTAATATCGCGGTAATACCAAATCCTGCCGTAATAGTCTCCTAAAGGTGATGTATCATCACAAGCCCCTTGCTGTTTACGCACGGGTGCAGAATAGCGCTCAAAAATCTTTCCAGACTTGAGGAAAATTTCATCACGGCTGCTTTCCTCTGGATGCTGGTAAAGATACTCCACCTTAGCCAGAAATTCGTCTGGATTTACTAGTTGGTCTAGTACCCATTCCACGAGTTGGCGATCGCTCCCTGCTTGGAGTAGTACCGCAGGAATTTGCCATAATTGGGAGAATTTCTGATTAAATGATGTAACTGTAAGATTTTCATCAATAATCAGAATTCCGTCAATGGAAGCTTCTTGTTGAGCTTGCAGTACAGCATTCATGCGGTGTAGGTCTTTCTCTGCTTGCTGGCGATCGTGCAGCGCCGCAAGCTGTTCGCTGATGTCGCAAATCAAGCAACGCCAGCCGACCTGCTGACCCTGTGAATTATACATAGCAACCATCCTGATCCGAGCAGGAAAGGCTGTACCTCTTCGTGGCTGTAGATAGGCTTCCCAATCCTGCACCTGCTGCAAATTTGCCAGTTGGTTCATGAAGGTTTGGCGGTCTGGTTCAGCGACAAACAGGATTAATGGTTTACCCACAAGATACTTTTGTCTCACAGATAGTAAGGCTGCGGCTACATAGTTAGCCTCTTTGATAATGCCGGCTACATTAATTATTAAGTAAGCATCCGGGGCGAGATCAAACAAATCCTGGTAACGCCGATGCTCTAATTCAGCCGTTTCACGAGCGATCGCTAATTCTTCGTTTTGTTGGCGCAGTTCTTCTTCAACTACCTGAAGTTCTTCTAGGGTTGCCCGAAGTGCTTCACAGGTTTCCATAAGATCAGTAGTATCAGTAACTCTGCCAGTTATACCCAGAACTTTTCCGGCTTCATTCTGTAAAATGATGTCTCGAATACTACCTACCAGAAATTTATTACCCGTCTCATCCTCAAAGCAAGACTTTTTTGTAGAGATGAGATGGGTTATACCCTGAGCATCGGTAAAAAGATCGTGGTTTTCATTCGTAATATTTGTGGTGAAAACCAGTTCATCTTTTTCGCGGAACACATCAGCTTCTACTTGAGGAAAAAAATCATAGTCTGACTTACCAATTAATTCTTCTCGGCTATGACCGACGAAATCAGAGTAGTTATCGTTAAGTAATACCCAGCGATGTTGGCGGTCTTTCACAAAAATTGGGTCAGATATGCCATTGATCATCTGATGCAGAAACGCCAAGGAGATGTTTTGCGGCTGCGTGTTTTGTTTTTGCGCGGGGTTGGGGTTATTTAAGAATTTAGGATGGTTCATACCCGAATTTATCTTTAAAATCGAGCTAAACAAAAGCTGTTTAGCTACGTATATGCCAGCATGATTAGTTTTTATTATTCCCAGACTAAATACGGATGCAACAACCAAACCATTCTCTAACTTTTATTGTTTCCAGGGGATTGGGGACTGTGAAACTGCGGGAACAAAGGCGCACTAGCGATCGCATTTATCTAATGAGGTGTGTTTTGTTGACTAGTAGAATTGATACAAAAGCTTAAAAGCCTTGCTTACAGGTAAAAAAACGGAGTTAGACTAGAATTACAGGGTAACAATTAGAGGAAGATTATGATGAGCGATCGCGACTATACCTTAATCATTGACAAAAGCGGTAGTATGTCTACACCCGACCAAGTGGGTGGTAGAAGTAGATGGGAGATAGCCCAAGAGTCTACTCTCGCTTTGGCAAGAAAGGCTGAACAGTTTGACCCCGATGGCATCACCGTTTACGTTTTTTCTGGTAGATTTAAACGCTACGATGATGTCACCTCAGCCAAAGTTGCACAGATATTTCTCGAAAATGACCCTGCTGGGACGACAAACTTAGCAGGTGTACTTCAAGATGCTCTCAATAACTACTTTCAACGCAAAGCAGCTGGTAAAACCAAGCCAAACGGAGAGACAATTTTAGTCATCACCGATGGTGAACCAGACGATCGCAAAGCTGTGTTTGAAGTCATCATTCATGCGACTCGTCAGATGGAACGTGATGAAGAATTAGGAATTTCAATCATTCAAGTAGGTTCAGATGCCCAAGCAACTAAGTTTCTGAAAGCTTTGGATGATCAATTGCAAGGTGTCGGCGCTAAATTTGATATTTGCGATACCGTCACTTTAGATGACTTAGAAGAAATGAGTCTTGTTGATGTATTGACGAATGCCATAACTGACTAATGTGTTGATCACTTATAGTCCAGTAACCCTTTAACTATTAACTGGAGAATTTAATCATGCTAGAAAATCGTGACTATACCTTGATTATCGACAAAAGCGGCAGCATGGCAACCCAAGATCAAAAGGGTGGTAGAAGTAGATGGTTTGCAGCACAGGAATCTACTTTAGCTTTAGCTAGTAAATGTGAGCAATTTGACCCAGATGGCATAACTATTTACGTATTTTCTGGTAAATTTAAGCGGTACGAAAATGTCACATCTAGCATAGTAGGGCAAATTTTCCGAGAAAATGACCCCTCTGGTACAACTGATTTAGCAGGTGTGTTAAAACACGCAACTGATGATTATCTTCAACGTAAAGCAGCCGGTCAAACAAAGCCAAATGGTGAAACAATTTTAGTGGTTACTGATGGTGAACCGGACGATCGCAAAGCAGTCATGAGGGTAATTATTGAAGCTTCTCGTCGCATAGATAGAGATGAAGAATTAGCCATTTCCTTCATTCAAGTCGGCACAGATCCACAAGCTACCCGCTTTCTCAAAGTCTTAGACGATGAACTCCAAAGTGCTGGTGCTAAGTTTGATATCTGTGACACCATTACTATGGAAGATATGGAAGATTT
The DNA here is from genome assembly GCF_051172895.1 of Nostoc sp. CALU 1950. Classification (NCBI taxonomy): domain Bacteria; kingdom Bacillati; phylum Cyanobacteriota; class Cyanophyceae; order Nostocales; family Nostocaceae; genus Nostoc; species Nostoc sp. CALU 1950. The sequence goes on from NZ_JBDNJQ010000122.1 coordinate 13,485, forward strand.
GAGTCTATCGGAAGTGCTACTCAATGCCATTAATGACTAGTACAATTCGGCGTAAATAATCCACGCATTGGAAATATCTAAAACCCTACGCAGTGGTAATTACGTTAGCATAGCGGGGCGTAGCCCATTACGAATTACGAATTACACAAAGCGGTATTAGCTATACCATTTATTAGGAATTGCAAAAATGGATTCCATTGATAAGCTATTAGCTGAACTCCAAACTGAATACAAAGAAGTACAACCACAACAGCAGCAGTCAAAATCAGCTACAGCCAAATCGTTTATTCCAGCATCGCCAAAGTCAGCATCTTTTATGGATAACCTTTTGGCAGAAGTTAAGGCTGATTTTGCCGAAGAGGATGCTGCTATTGAGTTAAAAAGACAGCAAGAATTAGAACAAGAAAAAATTCGACAAGAACAACTCAAAGCCAAACAATTAGAGGTTTTGAAAGTGGAAGCAAAAAAATGGTTAGCCAAAGTAGATCCACTCTCGTCTGAAGGACTTTGGTTTGAAAAGTTTGCTGAAAGTTACTCCTCAAAATTAGAGGCCGCAATTGAGTATTTACGCAACAACGAATAAATTCATAATTTAAGAACATACAGATAAATCTGCTTGCTCGAATTGAAATTTAGTAAATATTATTTATTCTGTGTAATCAATATTCATGGTGATTTGTTCGAGCTAAATGTTGAATAGCCCATTCATGCATAGCATAGAGAATTGGTTGCAAAGTTTCTCCTAAAGGCGTCAACGAATATTCTACCTTTGGTGGAATTTGGGGATAAACTTCTCGATGAATAATGCCGTCTTCTTCCATTTCTCTGAGTTGTTGGGTTAGCATCTTTTGGGTAACTCCAGGTAAAGCCCGTTGCAACTCACCAAACCGTTTGACGCCAGTCATTAATTCTCTAATAATCAAAACTTTCCAGCGTCCGCCAATCACCTTTAAGGTAGTTTCTACTTCACAAGTAAGTCTGAGATGGTTTTCTGCTTCAGCTTTCATAGTTTTTTGTAGGAAATATCTTAATTGTAAGCTCCCTGTTCCCCTGCCTCTTCGTTTTTGATAAGTCAGGGTTCTGGGTGATTTTGGTCAAATTATTTTGAATTATTTTTGTCAAATTTTTAGGGGAAGGCTAATTTGAAAGGTGGAGCCTTGACCTAGAATACTATTTACAGTAATTTGCCCTCCGTATCGTTGCACAATTTGTTGAGCGATCGCAAGTCCGAGTCCAAAGCCGCCTGTTTGCCGAGATCGGACAGTATCTACACGATAAAAACGATCAAATATATGTGGCAAATCACTGGATGGAATGCCAATCCCGTTGTCTTTGACCTGGATTACCGCAGAGTGAGACTGAGTAAAAAGATACAATTGTATCTTACCGTCTGCTGGTGTGTACTTGAAGGCATTAGTCAGTAGATTAATTACAGCTTGTTTGAGCAAATTAGCATCGGCTTTTAACATGATGGGATGCTCTGGAAGGTGAGCATCGAAATTGAGATTTTGAGCAGGAGCTTGGGTGGTAAAATCCTGGGTAAGCGATCGCAATATCTCACACAAGTCAACAGGTTTTAATCCGGTTTCTGCAAGGGAGCCATTATGACGCGACAGGAAAAGCAGATCATTGATCAACGTACTCATGGACTTCGCAGTTTGGACGATATTTTGCAATCGCAATCTTTGCTCCACGGGGTCTTCGGGAGGCATCAGAGCAACTTGGGCATTGCTCAATACCGTGGCAACGGGTGCGCGTAATTCATGAGAAGCATCAGCTGTAAATTGCTGCAATTGCTGATAAGCACGGAGGCTTGGCCGCATTGCCAATGCGCCTAAAAACCAGCCTGTAATGCCTATTACACCAAAAGTCACGGGAACCCCGAAAGTTAAAAACAAGCGGGCTTGGTTTAGTCCAACGCGTAAAGAGTTCATTGGAACTGCCGTTTGGAAATAGCCAATTAGCACCTTACCTTCCAAAACAGGGAGTGTAACTTGGCGAACCCAGGTTTTTGTAGTAGGTAACTCTGAGCTTATTGGTGCTTCTATCGTTTGAAATCCGGGTTCTGCGGTCAACTGTTTGCCACCCGATGAACCAACAAATTGCAAAAGTTGTTTATTAGAGTTATACCACCGCGCATACATTAGCCCGCCATTCAACGATGCATCACTTTCTACAGGAGTCTGGCCGCGCTGATTTTGCCATTGACTTTGATAAAGCGAGTATTGGGTTTTGGCAGCAAAGGTTTTACTTTGTGAAAAGAGTTCGTCATCAAAAACCCGCAACTGTTCTTCTACACTCAGACAATAACCCACCCCTGCAAAAGCGAACAAAATTCCACCCATTGACAGGGCAAACCAGTGAGCGAGATTACGACGGCTATGATCAAACATTAGTCATTAGTCATTAGTCATTGGTCATTGGTCATTGGTCATTTGTCATTTGTCATTAGTTTTTCCTCCCCTGCTCCTCTGCTCCCCTGCTCCTCTGCCCTCCTGCTCCCCTGCCCCCTGCCCCTCTGCTCCCTGACGGCTTAGAAAGGCGGATTTATTCGATAGCCCATCCGATGCACTGTTTCTATCCAATCTTTTACACCAATGGTTTGTAGGCGCTGGCGCAAGCGGCGAACTAAGGTAGTAACCGCGTTACTTTCTGGTTCCTCTCCATAGCTCCAAAGGGCTTGCTCAATCTGATTATGAGATAATACTTGGCGGGGATGACGCATTAAATACTCCATTAATTGAAACTCCCGGCTAGAAAGTTGAGTTGTCAATGAACCAAGTTCGAGCGTCAAACTGGATAAATGAAGTTGCAAATCGCCCAAGCTAAGTATATCTCCTTGCCACATAGGCGATCGCCTTCCTAGTGCCCGGACTCGTGCCAATAACTCTAGAACATCTATAGGCTTTACTAAGTAATCATCGGCTCCAGCATCTAAACCCATTACTTTATCTAAAACCGTGTCTTTTGCCGTCAGCATCAATACAGGAGTCAGCTTACCTGCGCGTCGATATACTTGACACAATTCTACGCCACTCACTTTAGGCAACATCCAATCTAGAATCAGCAAGTCATAGTCTTTGCGAAAGGCAAACCATTGTGCTGTTTCCCCATCAGCGATCGCATCGACTGTATGCCCCACCTTTAATAAAGCTGCCCGCAGTGGCTCTAACTGCGATGTGTCATCTTCGACTAGTAAGATCAACATCCTATTTGCTCAGGTTGCCGTAATTTTTCCTTGCTAATTTTAGATTAAGGTAAAAGGATGACGCAAAAGTGACGGGAAACACTCAACCTGATACCTTCCATGCAGCAACTTCAATTTTTTCAAGCGTTGCGATCGTTAGGCTTTGTGTTTTGGTTGTCCTTGCCGTTGATTGGGTTAGTTTTTTGGTTGGGGAGCAGCTTTGTCGGAGATCGGATTTTAAGTCGCTCCAATCTCACCAAAAAATATCTGCTAGCGGATACTCAATCGGCACGACAGATTATGAAAAGGATAGTAGCAATCAAGGTGGAAGTTCTCCCCGAAGAAGGAATTTCACGGGTGAACGTTAAAACCAACAACTCAGTTCTCACAAGGATAGTATTTGAATTTCCAATCACAGATATAAGCCAACTTGAAGCCGCTCTTAGTCAAGAGTTAGGTTTACCCCGCGATCGCGTTAAAGAACTAATAGTTGAATCCAATGCATTATTGTAGAGACGGCGATTTATCGCGTCTTTATGATAATTTATCGCGTTTTTGATTTATACAAGGTCTAATGACCAATGACTATCCTTGACATTTCTTTGTCATATTTATCCAATAAACTACAGAAAAGGTAACGTAAATTTACTTTTATCTAAAATAGTTGACTGTTGATAGCGAACATTGGACTATTCATTGTTCACTTTCAACGGTTAATAGTTAGTACTTAACCCTCAGTAGCCCACCGTTAATCGCTATGGATACTTCTGAAACTGAAGTTTCAAAGGTTGAAACCCAATCAGATAGTTCTGTGCCTTCTGAGTTAGCACCGACTCGTTCAGGTAAACCTTGGTTCTGGAGATTGCTGATTCTATTTCTGGCAACCGGTGGCATTATCCTCTGGCGGATGTTCGCTCCTGGTGGCGCACCACGCTCCTCTGTTGCACAACAACAGGGGCCACCTCCAAAACCAATTGAAACGATCGCCTTGGCAACTGGAAGTGCTACCAGAAGTGTCCAGTTGTTGGGACAAGTAGAAGCAACTCAGCAGTCAACAATCCGCGCTCAAACTGGTGGAATTGTCAAGCAAATTTCAGTGCAACCAGGCGATCGCGTGAAAGTCGGAATGGCAATCGCTTTACTGGATGATACCGATCAGCAATTGGCAATTAGCCAAGCACGAGCGCAACTAGCACAACAACGGAGCAATCTAGCACGTTTGGAAGTTGGCACTCGTCCTGAAATTATTGCTCAACGGCAAGCGGCTGTCACATCTGCGAAGGCGCGAGAACTGGAAGCACAGGATAACCTGAAACGGACTAGCGATCTTGTGAAAGAGGGTGCTTTATCTCAAAGATTGTTAGTGGAAGCCCAAGCACAATTAAATAATATTCAAGGAGAACGGTTAGAAGCCGAGGCAGAACTTGCCGAAGCTAAAGCTGGGCCGATTCAAGAAGAAATTGCCGCTCAACGAGCAAATGTAGAAGCAGCTAAAGCCAGTTTAGCTCAAGCAGAATTAGCACAGCAGCGCACGCGGATTCTGGCATCGGAATCGGGTATAGTGCAGACTCGTCATATCAGCAATGGTGATTTAGTCCAAAGTTCTGGTGAAATTGTCACCTTAGTAGCAGGCGATCGCTTCGACATTTTCCTAGAGTTACCTGAAGAACTCAGTGGTAAAGTTACCCCAGGGATGACAATCGATCTCACAACTCGCGCTCTACCGCAATGGAAACAACGCGCCACCATCACTGCTGTAGTCCCTTCTGCCAATACAGCCTCTCGTCGCCAGATGGTGCGTGTCCAAATTAACAAACCCCCGTCAGGATTAATACCAGGAATGGCGATCGCAGGCAACTTAAATATGCCCTCAAATCGCTCCAGCTTTGTGGTATCACGAGATGCATTAACTAGAAGACAAAACGAGTGGCTAGTTTTTGCAGTTGCAGATGGCAAAGCTAGACAAATTCCAGTCGAGATGGTTTCTGACATGGGTAAAAATGTCGCAATTTATCATCCCACTTTACGCACCGGTCAACGCATTGTGCTACGTGGCGGTGATGGATTGCAAGATGGTGCGCCTGTAAAGATAGTTGATCCAACTTGAAGGAGGCAGGAGGCAGGAGGCAGAAGGCAGAAGGCAGAAGGCAGAAGGCAGAAGGTTGTAATTTAGATGAGGCTTCAACCCAGTCTAATTCCAGTCCACCAAATCGTCCTACCTCTCTTGTTAAAACATAGGTTGCACCACACTTCCATAGACTTCTTGCAGAAGTTGGTTAAAGAGGAAGAATCGTCTCTTTCTCCTTTAACCTTTCCTTCAAAATACTGGAAACCCAGTTTAAATATGATTTTCTGAATTACCAATTAATATGAACTTTATTGAAACCGCCGTTCGTTGGCGACATGGAACTTTTGTTTTGTTTTGCTTGCTAGCAATGTTTGGGGTATTCTCCCTACTAAAGTTACCCCTAGAATTGCAACCAGGAGGCGATCGCCCGGAAATTACAATCACAACTACATATCCCGGTGCAGGCCCAACAGAAGTAGAAGACCTAATTACCCGCCCCATTGAAGAACAAATGGAAGAGGTGCTAGGTGTCCAAGAAATTAGCAGTACTTCTCGTGCTGGACGCAGCAGCATCACCTTGGAATTTGCTCAAGATGCCAACGCTAGAGAACGGATGGTAGATGTCCTCAACCGCTTGCAGCAGGTGGGAAGTTTGCCCCCAGAAGCGCAGGAATCGAGTGTAGAACTGGTGGGTGGTAACAGTTCGCCGATGATGTGGATTCCGTTTGATACCAAAGACGGATTTAAACCGGATGCAGATCGTTATCGAGACTTAGCAGAAGAAGTGGTAATTCCCCGTTTGCGGCGAGTCGAGGGAACTGGACAATTTTTGTTAGTGGGTGGACAAGAACGAGAAGTTGAGGTGAAGGTTGATCCAAAAGCATTAAGCGATCGCAACCTCGCAATTGGTGATGTAGTACGAGTCCTTCAAGAAAACAACCGCGATATTCGGGGTGGGCCATTAATTCTCGGACGACGAGAATATCGAGTCCGCACCATCAGCAGATCGCAAGATTTATCGCAAATTGAAGGTTTTGTGTTGCGACGCGACCAATCGGGCACTGTTTACTTGCGAGATGTAGCAAAAGTCCAGATGGGACGCAAACCCCAAGATGGGGCGTTGGTGTTCAATGGCAAACCTGGGACAGCAATTGGTGTAATTCGGCAAATTGGGGCGAATGTGCCAGAGGTGGCTAAAGGCATCCGCGGGGAAATTGCGGCACTGCAAACTGAGTTTGACAAGCAAAATCAAGGCATTCGCTTTGTCTACAACTATGACGAGAGTCAGTATATCAATCAATCCATCGAATTTGTCCAAGGCAACTTAGTCAGTGGGGCGCTGTTAGCAACTATTGTCTTAGTTCTGTTCCTTGGTTCCATGCGTACCGTTGCAGTGGTGGCAATTACAATTCCCGTTACACTGATTATGGTGTTCATTGTCATGTCTGCATTTGGACGCACGTTAAATATCATCAGTTTGGCGGGATTGGCGTTTGCAGTGGGTATGGTCGTAGATAATGCGATCGTTGTGATTGAGAATGTTTTCACCCACATGCAACAAGGTAAAAGTGCGATGCGTGCAGCCATTGAAGGTACTCAAGAAGTTTGGGGTGCAATGCTTGGTTCCACCTTAACCAACGTAGTGGTGTTTGTACCCTTGTTAATGGTGACGGGTGAAGCAGGGCAACTCTATGCTGATATGGCGATCGCACTTTCTGCCTCTTCTCTATTCTCGCTGTTTGCGGCATTAACTTTAGTACCAATGCTATCGGGCTTGTTCCTCAAGCAATCGGAAGCCATGCAAATGATGCAGGGTGGTGAATACCGGGGCGGTAATTGGTTTGAACGGATGGTAGCCAAAACCTCTGCGGTGTTTCGTCATTTCCAAACCAAACTGGAAAACTTTCTCGTCGCTACTGTTAGTTGGTCACTGGGGCGTAAGCGGATTGGGCGCAGATTAATTGTACTGTCGATTCCGATTGTTTTACTCGTAACTAGTATTTTTCTCTTACCACCTGCCGATTATCTACCCGAAGGAAATCGTAACTTAGTGGTGTTGCGGGCGGAACCGTTACCGGGAACCAGTATACCCGAAGCGATTCGACAATCGGAACCTGTACAAAAATTTCTGCGATCGCAACCAGAAGTTGAGCGCATCATGTATGTTGACCGTCCAGGCGCACTGCGCGGTATTGCAACTATTTTAAAACCAGAATTTGCCACCACTACAGGACTCACTGATATGGTGGATCGGTTACGCGCCCAAAGTAGTAACTTTGCTGGATACCGCTTTGTGATCCCAACGCGGATTTCTATATTCCGCGATCCGGGGAAAGAATTTGAAGTGGATATCGTTGGCGCTGATTTAAACCAAATTGGTGATTTAGAAAAGCAAATTACCGGCAAATTGCGATCGCTTCCAGGGATTCAGAATGTCCGCTCAAACTTTGTCTTGGGTGCAGGAGAATTGCAAGTGATTCCCAACCGCGAACGCATCGCCGAAGTGGGATTATCAGAAGCGGAAATTGGTTCAATGGTAGAAGCAGCATTGGGCGGTCGAGTTGTTTCCAATTACATTGATGGCAAAGAAGAACTAGATGTCTCAGTAGAACTGCAAAATACTGCTGTGGAAACCCCAGAACAACTGCGCCAATTGCCTCTATATGCACAAGGGCGACAAGTGCAACTTGGGGATATCGCCGAAATCCGTGAAACTACGGGAGCCGATGCCATTAACCACGTTAATTTAGAGCGCTCAATTAGCCTCACCGTCTCCCTTGCACCAGATGCCCCCCTTGCTACCCTGGTAGAACGTGCCGAAGAAGAAATTCTGACTCCTCTGCGTGCGAGTTTACCAACGGGCTATCGCTTAGAACTAGCAGGTTCAGCAGATCAGTTGGCTACAACTGTTGGTCAATTAGCTGCTGCATTCGCAATTTCGATTTTGATTACTTACTTGTTACTGGTGGCGTTATATCGCTCATTCCTTTACCCAGTGGTAATTATGGCAACAGTGCCAATGGGTATGAGTGGCGCACTATTGAGCCTAGTAATCGCCAACATGATTCCGGGAATGAATGTGGCATTGGATATGATTACAGCCTTGGGATTTGTGATCCTTACAGGTGTGGTTGTGAACAACGCCATTTTATTGGTCGATCGCGCCTTGCAACTCCAGCAAGCAGGTGAGGATTATGATGCATCCTTATATAATGCGACAAGCGATCGCTTACGGGCAATTTTCATGTCTGCCGGCACTAGTGTCTTGGGGATGTTACCGTTAGCAGTTTTACCAGGACAGGGTTCAGAGTTATATCAGGGGTTGGGTATTGTCTTAACAGGTGGTCTGGCTTTTTCTACTATTTTGACTCCGACTGTTGTCCCGGCACTGATGGGTTTACTTTACGATATCTCTGGACGGAAATCGCCGCGATCGCCAGCTGCAAAAAAGCCGGACAAACTAGCTACTAATTAGGGTATTCACCTTGTGGGAAAGCAGCATATCTAAATGTTTATCTCATTCCTATGCTCTGCATGAGAATGGCTAGAGGCAGCAGCCCAGAAATTTTGATAAATGGAAAGCACGAGGCAGAGGGCAGTCTTGCTTCTGCCTCGTGCCTCCTGAAAGTTAGTAATTATTATTTATTAACTATTTTAAATATTTTTACTATCTGCTTAACTGTCTTAACTGTCCACTTAACTGTCTTAACTGTCTTAATTGTCCACTTAACTGTCTTAACTGTCCATTTAACCGTCTTATACTGCTATTGCATTTTATTGATAAAACTGAGATTATCTGTTTAATTAGATGACTACAAAGACAATAAATAAAGAAAAGTTTTAGTTTTTAATTAGGCTAAATAGATTTTACTGCCCTTGGTAATGTTTAACTAGCATATAAGGAATTGAGGTTGATTAAAATGGACGAAATCGTTAAAAAACTTGCCGGTCTGGGTCTTCCTGGTGTCATTCTTGTGATTCTAACGGTCACATCAGGAGGTAGTTCTGCCGCAGTAGCAGCTGCCATTACAGCGTTAGGAGGGCCTTTTGGCATAGTTGGAGGTATAGCCCTACTTGGTCTAATAACAGTTGTAGGGGATGCTGTAGCAGGATACGGACTTGAAGCCATTGTTAATGCTATTTATAAAGAACGTAGCAAAACCGAATCTGTTCAAGTTCTCCTTCAAGAAATTAAAGATTTACCGATTTCAGATGAGCTAAAACTCAAACTAAAAAATGAACTTAGCCCAGAAAATTTTACTGATACACAAGAGATTTAGATTCCAAAAACAGTTTAAATTGTTGAGGAGTAATTTTGATTACTAGTTGTTAGTTCATCTCAACTCAGTTTGAGGATATTCTATTTATAGAGTTTCCTAATAACATGAGGTACATCATAATTCCCTTGTCGCTTGCGGATGGGATTCTTGTACCTCACTCAAGCAATAACTACTATTATCTATAGCTAATTTTATGCTCATCAGAGCGAGAATTCTCTTCGTGTAAAAGCTAGCTGTTAGCCAGAAAAAACTGTTGTAATACCTCTAATCATAACACTGCCACAGGGAGCAAGTTAATCTAAGCTGGGAAATATATTTTTTGGATTATATATAAAGGCTCTGGTTTCACACTATTGGTATTTTTATAACAACTCTAAAAAAACATGTGAGTAAAAATGGATAAAAGCGAATATATCAGCAACTTTGACAGTTTAATTCTAAATCCAGGGACTAGAAAGATATATGGTCAAGAAGAGTTTTTCAATGTAGGTTATTGGCTCTCGGATACTCAAAATCAGCAGTCAGCCTGTTTTAACCTGATGGAAAAGCTTTTAGAATTTATTCCCGAAAAGAAGGGAAGTATCCTGGATGTGGGCTGCGGTTTAGGAGCAACTACCGGTTATCTATTAAAATATTATTCGCCTACTGATGTTGTGGGCATTAATATTTCGCCCCAACAAATTGAAAGAAGTACAGTTAACACCCCAGAGTGCAAATTTATTTGCATGGATGCTGTACAGATGGAATTTGAGGATAATTCATTTGATAACATCATCTGTGTTGAAGCAGCCTTCTACTTTGATAACAGGGAGAAGTTTCTCAAAGAGGCTTGGCGAGTATTGAAGCCAGGAGGTCATCTCATCCTCTCTGATATCATCTTTGAAAATATACAGTATTTCGGTGATTGGATTGTTCCACAGGAAAATATCATCAAAGATAAAGATATTGAGGAGTATAAAAATCTTTATCAACAAACAGGATTCCAACTCTTAAAATTTGTGGACGCAACAGATGAATGCTGGCTAACACATTACCGACATCTAAAATCTTGGTTGGCAGAGGAATTTAAAGCCAAAGATATAGATGAAGAAACCTATCAGGCAAATGTGAATGCGATAGATGGTTTATTAAATACTTCATCTATCGGTTATTTATTAGTTTCAGCAAAGAAGCCAATGAAGAGTGCTGAGTGCTGAGTTGGGTAAAAGTTATTTGATATAGGAATCCGCTTTGATTGCTGAAATTATTTGCGTACACAATAGGCAGAGAATAGGAAATAGGGAATAAGAAACAAGCGTTTTCAAATTGTACTGAATTTTTTCAAAAATCAAATAGGACTCCTATAGATAAAAATTTTTTTGATTGAAAAATAGATTGTATACTTTTTACTTTTATCAGGCGAAACAATGTTTAAGTTGCTATCAGGCAAGAAAGTGGTAATTCTTGGCATCAGTTCAGGGGTCGATCTGGCGATCACCCAAAAGATGGTAGAAGTAGGGGCAAAAGTTATACTTACCCACTCATCTCAAGAGAAATTAAATGAGGCGATCGCATTAATTTCTGGAGAAATTGAGGGCAAAACTGTTGATGTGTTGAATGAAGATTCAGTCAATGCTTTTTTTGAGCAGATTGGAAACTTCGATCATTTGGTTGTAACGGCTATGGGAGACAGAAATATGCCGCGATCGCTTTTAGCAGAGATGACCACACAAACCGCTCAAGGTGGGATGGATAAATTCTGGGGAACGTTCTTTGCTGTGCGTGCATCGCTGAAAAATATAGCGACTAACGGCTCTATTACCCTAACATCGAGTGTTACTATCTTCAAATCTTCAAAAATGGGTGGGATTTCTGCGATCGCAGCCGCAAATGGTGCCGTTGCCACCTTTGGGCGATCGCTGGCGTTAGAAATTTCACCGATTCGGGTGAATGTAATTGCCCCCGGACTGATAGAAGATATCAGTATTTGGAGCAGTCAAAGCGAGTCTGAACGCTCAGACCTAACAAAGTGGGCTGAAGCATCCTTACCTGTCCAGCATCTTGGGCAAGCAGAAGAAGTGGCGCAAGCAGTATTAAGTTTGATCGCCAATCCCTACATAACAGGAGTTATTTTGCCTGTGGATGGCGGTGTAACCTTGCTGTAATCATATTGAAGGAGGCAGGAGGAGTAAATCAGTAGAGGATTCGACCACTACTGATTTAGCGCCCAATTTATCAATATATAGCAATCCTAAATCATTCGTGAAAAATTAGATCCCCGACTTCTCGAAGAAGTCGGGGATCTGGACATCGC
>NZ_JBDNJQ010000123.1:0-25290 GCF_051172895.1 Nostoc sp. CALU 1950
TAAGGGGGATTTAGGGGGATCGAGATATGTGCAACTTCACATTAAATTGGTATTAAAGGCAAAGCAATTTCTAAAGTTGTACCTTTTTGGAATACGCTCTTAATACTAATTTTACCACCGTGGGCTTGAATTATTTGTTGGGCAATAGCTAGTCCTAAACCAAATCCTCCAGTTTGACGAGATCGCTTTTTATCTACTCGATAGAAACGCTCAAAAATATATGGTAAATCAGCTTCAGGAATACCAATACCATTGTCTATAATTTGGATTACAGCCCAACGTGATTGGGTAAATAATTGCAATTGAACGTGACCACCAGCAGGAGTATATTTGCAAGAATTATTAAGTAAATTTATAACTACTTGACGGAGCAAGTCAGCATCACCAAGTACAGTTATACTATTATTTGGTAGTTTAGAAACTAAACTAAGATGTTGTGCATCTGGTTGGGTGGCATAATCATCTATTATCTGCACAAGTAAATTATTAAAGTCAATTACTTGTAAGGATTCAGTCGGTAATTTACCTTGATAACGTGCCAAAAATAGCAGATTACTTACTAAAGTACTCATTGACTTAGCGATATCAAAAATTTTGTGGAAGCGTTGACGTTGCACCTCCAGATCAGTAGTTTTAGATAAAAAGCCGTACTGAGCATTGCTAATAATTGCTGTCAGAGGCGATCGCAATTCGTGGGAAGCGTCAGCTGTAAATCTTTGCAGATGATCGTAATTATAGCGGATTGGTTGCATTGCGAGTCCTCCCAACCACCAACCCGTGAGGGCAACCACACCTAAAGTAATCGGCGCTGAGATAGCCAAAACAATACGGAATTCAGCTAAAGCACTTTCAGTAGCCGTCATCGGCATCGCTGCCTGTAAATAACCAATTAATGAACCATTTTGGTAAACAGGCAACGTCACCTGACGTAGCCAGACATCGCTATCAGTCTTGATAGTATCAAATCCACCTGAGATTGAAAGGCGATCGCTAGGAATCGTACCAAAAAATTGTACAAGTTGCTTTTGCTCGTCGTACCAACTTGCATACACTAGTTGACTATCCGGCAATGGTTGTACCATACTTCCCAACAATGGTACATGTTCTAAGTCTAGCTGTCGCTGACTATTATGCAGCTCCGACTTGACATTAGCTGCCATCACGCTTGTTTTTTTATAAAGTAATCGATCTAGTTCCTCCAACTTATCTATGACTTCCCAGTAGTACACTATCGCCGCAAACATAATTAAAATACTGCCCATTGTTAGCGTGAACCAACTTGCGAGATTGCGACGGCTGCGATTAAACATAAGTAGTCATTGGTAATCTTCTGATTCTTCTCACTCTCCCAGTTTTTACTGCCTAATTCTAATTTTATTCTTGTGGATTTAAGCGATAACCCATACCATAAACTGTTCTAATCCAGTCTCCTGCACCCAATAGCTGCAAGCGCTGGCGCAACTTGCGTATTAGCACAGTTAAAGCATTACTTTCTGGTTCCATACCACACTCCCACAAAGCATCTTCAATCTGGTTACGAGTTAAAACCTGATTGGGATGACGCATCAGGTATTCTAGTAATTGTCCTTCACGTGGAGATAATTCTACTTTTACCTGACTCCGTTCTACACTTAATTCAGCTAAATGCAATTGTAAATCTGCTATACGTAAACTATACCCCTGCCAACTAGGGACTCTTCGTCCCAAAGCACGGACTCGTGCTAAGAGTTCCACCAAATCAGCAGGTTTAACTAGATAATCATCTGCTCCTGCATCTAAACCCATAACTTTGTCGGCTGTGGTATCTTTAGCAGTTAACATCAATACTGGTGCATTTTTACCAGAGAGACGATACTGACGACACAGAGACAACCCATTAATTGTTGGTAACATCCAATCCACAATTAATAGATCGTAATCTTTTTGTGAAATCAGCCATTGTGCAATTTCCCCATCTTCCGCAGCATCTACAATATATCCGGCCTCGGACAGAATACCTTGTAATGGTTCTAATTGTTCCAAATCGTCTTCTACTAGTAAAATCCGCATAAAACTTTTTAGCGTAAGGCCTTGCCATAAAATCATCAACTCTCTTTTAAAATTAGATATGTTAATTACCTCTATGTCTTCTATCTAATTTGAGATTTTAACTTTTAGATTATTCTCCATAAGGAATAAGGTATATCTGCCAATGGGTAGTTATAAACACTGCTATAGCTTCGCGACTATAAAAAAAATTTAGTAGGACTTACGCAAAACGGCTTATACCATTTCACGAAAATCTTGATACATATAGATTTTTCGTAGGGGTTTAGCAGTGCTAAACCCTTACCCACGTATTTGTATCATTACTAAAGTGAAATGGTATTACCGCAGGGTATTTCCTCTACATGAATAAAGCACAGCCTCATATAGAATTGGCATTAGGATTATTTATAAACTGATAAATTCAAAAATATGCCTGATTTACGCCCACAAATTTTACTATTAACTTTGCCTTTGCTATTTGTAGGAATTGCTTTTTGGGCTGGTAGTGATTTTCTAACAAAGCAATTATTAAGTCTCTCTTACAGAACGCCAGATAAATTGCAAGCTGATACACTACCAGAGGTTTTACTTGCGCTAAATTTTACACTAATTGATATAAAGATAGACCAAGAGGATCAGGTTACTCAAGTTAAAATAATAACGGCAAATTCCATGCTAAAAAGATTAGAGCTAGAAATTCCCAACTCAAAATTTACCGAAGTAGCGATCGCACAAAAATTAGGATTGTATCCTCAAATCAAAAAATTAGAACTTAATCAACAAATAGAGGTGAAAATTCCCCTGAATTTGACAGCAATCAAAGCTGAAATTCAAAAAAAGCAAGGATTTAGCTTGGTTGAGATTAGAACTGCTAATAATGCTCTAAAAAAGTTGAATTTTGTGCTACCAGTCACTGAAGTTAATATGTTAGAAGTCATGACTGCTCAATTACTTAATTTATCTCCTGAAAATATTAGGAAACTTATAAGTTATCAAGTTAAAAATCAATCGCAGTTTAAACCACAACCTAAACAACGCATACAAACAGAGAAAGCCGCTAAAACTGAGACAATCTCAATTAGTAATTGAAATGAAATGGCAAAGGAGCTAGAGCCAAAGCCCAAATAAAAAGAATCCTCCCCTGAATCATCGCAGTAATGGAATTCATCTCGTCTTAAGTATTCATATACCAATACGGCTCAGTTAACGATTATACACATGCTGCTTTTCGTACAGTTTGTTGTGTGCATTATTTTAGTGTAAATAAAATTACTGCCTTACCGTCACTTTCTGATCACATTCTTTTTGTAGATTGAATAAATCAGTTGGAATGTTTAGCTACTAAACTAATTTGCGATTATATTCAATTTTCTCTAAAGGACTAATATAACAGGAATAATTAAATTGGATAAGAGGTAAATAATATGTCAGTAAATGAAAGTTTAGGACAATATATACCAGCCCAATTAAATCTTTCTCTATTCAACTTAAGTCAAACAAACCTATCTAGAGCAAGTTTGAGTAGAGAAAAGCGTGATAGTGAGAAGCTTAATAGAGAGGATGCAAATGCTATAATAGCTTCAGATCCATCTCTGATTTTGGCTCCTTTTATATTGTTAATAATGGGTGGGATAGTTTTTTTTCATAAACTCAAACTGTCTGATCAGACTAACAAGCTAAATAATTTAGATGACTATCCCTGTCAAAATTGTCATTTTTTTTCAAAAAACAGTTATCTCAAATGTGCGGTGAATCCTTCGACTGTTTTCACAAAAGCAGCAATTGATTGTTGTGATTACCAGCCGTTACAAAAAAGAAAAAAATTGGGTCTTCCAATATTTTGGAGCAAGCGGAAAGTTAATTAAAAAATAGGAGGTTCATTATGATAGGTTTCATCATTACTTGGTTAGTTACTGCTGTGAGCTTTTTGATTATTGCTAGGCTGCCATTTTTGGGGATAGAAATAGATGGTTTTGGTAAAGCAGCAATTTCCGCTATAGTTTTTGGAATTCTGAATGCTGTTTTGCTCCCAATTCTAGCATTTTTTACCTTTCCATTTATTATCCTGACATTAGGATTATTTTTCTTTGTCTTAAATGCCATAATCTTTGGATTGTCGGCTTTAATTGTCCCAGGCTTTAGATTACGTCATGGCTTTTGGAGCGCTTTGCTAGGTTCTATTACTTTAGCAATCATTAACTCAATTCTATTAAGAGTTGTGGCTTCAATTACCTGAACCAAATATAACAATTTTAGCAATATATAACTGGTGGAATGTGGTGAACTGGTCGGAAGTGAATAGATGCGCCCCTCATACCAACAGACTTAGAGGAGATGGGTTATGAGAAGTTTGTTAATGCATAGTCCGGTTGCGATCGCAGTTGGTTGGATTGGGGCGTATATATTCATCACCCTGTTACCTTTGCTAATTTTGCTCATTTATCCTCTACTGATTCTGATGCTTTTTTGACAAACATCCAAATAATGATTTATAAAGAATATCTGTTGTTATTTATTACTGGAGTTAGTACTGTATTTAGTGTTAGTGGTTGCACCTTAGAACGTAATTTCGAGACAGAGAAACAAGAGTCTGCGATAATAATTCAATCTCAAGGAAGCCGAGCAGATGTACCTTATGTAGCAACACCACCACAAGTAGTAGATGCGATGCTGAAACTAGCAGAAGTTAACAGCAATGATGTCGTCTATGACTTAGGTAGCGGTGATGGGCGAATTCCCATTACTGCCGTGCAGAAATATAATGCGCGTAGGGCTGTTGGTATAGAAATTAACCCCCAATTGGTACAAGAAAGCCTTGCTAAAGCTCAAAAAGCAGGAGTAAGCGATCGCGTCGATTTCCTGGAACAAAACCTGTTTGAAACTGACTTAAAACCGGCCACAGTAGTAACGCTTTACCTTCTACCCGATGTTAACTTCAAACTACGACCAAAATTATTAAAAGAATTGAAACCTGGCACTCGCATTGTTTCCCACAGCTTTGATATGGGTGATTGGAAAGCAAAGCGAGTGATTCGAGTAAATGCCACAACCCTTTACTTATGGGTACTACCTGAGAATGTGCCAGCAAATTTGCGGTAAGCCCTAGATCGCAAAGATGCGATAAATCGTCGTCTTTACAATAATCAGTCCTTTGTAGAGACGGCGATTTATCGCGTCTCTTGCCTTAATTGCGCCAACTTACTTAAATCAGTTCAGAGGGTCAAAACGATTTACTATAATTGATACTCCAATCATTGGCAATCCTATGAGGAAGCAAATTAACCATTGATTCAAACTCAGTGGCGCAGTAGAAAATAAGCTATTCATTAAGTTCCACTGACTAAAAATAATCTGCAAAACTATCGTAGTAGCGATACCAATTCCCATTGCTGAGGCATCACTAAATGTCTGTCTGACTCCCCGAATCGTATTAACTAGAGCCATTCCTAATTGACTAATACTTAAAAGATAAAAAATTCTTCCGGCGACTAAAGCCTGAATTGCCATTGTTCGGGCTAAATCGATATTTCCTGTAGTTTGTCGTATCCATTCAAATACACCAAAAATCAAAATCCAGTTGAAGAGAGAAATTGCTATAATCCGCTTGACTAAACTTTTAGAAAGTAACGGTTCGCGGGGGCTGCGTGGTGATTGTTGCATTACCCGTTCAGACTTTGGCTCAAAGGCTAAGGGTACTGTCATGGCAATGGAATTAACCATATTCAGCCACAAAACTTGTAAAGATAAAATGGGCAATTCTCTGGCAAATAATACACTAATCAAAATCGTCATCGATTCGCCACCATTAACCGGTAGGATGAAGGCGATCGCTTTGAGCAAATTTCGATAAACAGTCCGCCCTTCCTCAACCGCAGCTTCTATTGAGGCGAAGTTATCATCAGTCAAAATCATATCTGAGGCTTCTTTGGCTACCTCTGTACCAGCACCTCCCATTGCAATACCAATATCTGCTTGTTTCAAGGCTGGTGCATCATTGACACCATCCCCAGTCATGGCAACAACCTCTCCTTTAGATTGCAGGGCTTCAACAATGCGAAGTTTCTGTTCTGGTGCAACACGGGCGAATACTGCCCCATCTTCTATCGCTCTAGCCAGTTCTGATTGCTCCATTTGAGCCAGTTCACTGCCTGTAAAAGCTAGAACTTCACCATTTTTATTAAAGCCCATACTTTGAGCGATCGCTCTTGCAGTCACAGCATGATCGCCTGTAATCATTTTGACTTGAATCCCAGCATTTTGACAGGCTTCTACAGCCTTGATAGCCTCACTTCTGGGTGGATCGATCATCCCTTGCAATCCCAAGAAAACCAAATCCTTTTCGATATCTGCATGATCGAGTGAATCTTGAGCATGGGATACAGATTTATTCGCAAAAGCTAGCACCCGTAAACCAAGATTCGCCATCACATCCACTTCTTGATGTATGGTTTCTGCATATACAGGGGTAAGGTTTCCCTCAGCATTTAACATCTGCTGACAACGTTTCAGAATTGCCTCTACCGAACCTTTAACGTAAATAGTTCTAACTCGTGAAGAATTTTCTCTACTCCCATCTTCATGCAAAGTTGCCATATATTGAAACTCAGACTCAAATGGGATGACATCTAGTCTGGGCATTTGGGCTTCTAAGTTACTGCGATGTAGTCCAACTTTATCAGCAACGGCTATCAATGCTCCCTCTGTCGGATCGCCAAAAACCTGCCATTGTCCTTCCTTTTGTTCTAAATACGAGTCATTACATAACAAACCTGCTTTCAGACATTCAGCTAAAGCTGGAAGATTCTGCCAATCTATTGGCTGTTCATCTAATAAAATTTCCCCTTCTGGTGCATATCCCGTACCAGTCGCCGTATATTGTTCACCGCCTACATAAATTGCTTGTACAGTCATCTGGTTTTCGGTTAGCGTCCCAGTTTTGTCAGAGCAGATGACTGTAGCACCGCCAAGAGTTTCCACCGCTGGCAATTTCCGAACGATCGCATTTCGTCGCGCCATCCGCGAAACCCCGATTGCTAGTGTCACCGTTACTACAGCCGGCAATCCTTCAGGAATCGCACTCACAGCAAAGGCAACAGCCGCTTCAAACATTTCTGCCCAGGTATTGCCGTATCCCAACCCGACTGCAAATGTCAACGCAGCAATGCCGAGAATGATGTACAGCAAGGTACGGCTAAATTTATCAAATTTTCGAGTCAGGGGAGTTTTCAGGCTCGTTCCTTGCTCAATGAGTTGGGAAATGCGTCCGGTTTCCGTGGCTTCTCCGATCGCCACCACAATCCCACTACCAGTACCAAAAGTTACAAAGCTACCAGCATAAGCCATATTGAGGCGTTCGGCTAAGGCTGTATCTGTATTCAATGGCTGTGTATTTTTTTCAGTAGCGACTGACTCACCTGTAAGCGCTGATTCATTCACTTGCAGATTTCGGGATTTTATCAAACGCAAATCCGCTGGTACTTTATCGCCAGAAGTGAGTAATACCAAATCCCCTGGTACTAACTCCGTTGAGAGAACTTGTACCTTTTGACCGTTGCGAAGGATAGTTGCATTAGTTTGTACTGAAGAAGCTAAGGCTGCGATCGCACTTTCGGCTTTCGATTCTTGAATAAAACCGATAATCGCATTAATTAGGGTGACACCCCAAATTACCCCAGCATTTACCCACTGTCCGATTAAGGCTTTGATTGCACCCGCAATCAGCAAAATGTACAATAACGGTTGGTTAAATTGCAACAAAAACCTTAATACTGGGCTAGTTCCACGTTTACCCTTAAGTTCATTAGCACCAAAACGTTCTTGTCGTTTTACCACCTCATCTGAAGTTAAACCTGTTTCTAGATTTGCGTCTAAATGTTGAGCTACCTTCGATGCCGGTAGATTATGCCATTCACGTGGCTGGATGATTTTTTCAGATGTTGCTGTCATTTTGTTTTCGCCAAAATTGACTATTGGCTGATCAGCAAAATTATGATAAATAAATGTGATGCAAATGTGAGCGAAATGCGGCGTTGCTCATTTGCAGTATTTTAGCGGATATCATGGAACCCCATTAAGTCTGGCGCATCTCAATCAAATCTACGACTAATAGTCTGTCTCATTAATTTTGCTGGGCTACGAGATCCCCGACTTCTTAAAGAAGTCGGGGATCTAACCACCGCTAACCACTCATAACTAATGGGACAGACCACTAGTACCAGTTTTGCATAAATAAACCACCCATCTGAAATGTCTAAAATCCTTACGCAATTGTAATTACAAATTACGTAGCTTGCTTCTCGCCCTTGGCGAGTATTACGAATTACGAATTACGAATTACGAATTACGAATTACGTAACTTAGTCCCGCACCTTTTACAAAAACCAGCATCTAGATCATGAAAAGCCAAACCACAACCTGAACAAACTGTTTCTACTTGATTAGCAGTTTTTACAACTCGCTTAATTAAATCCCCTATTTGCCAAGGAATCAGCGCAATTCCCGTAAAAATCATCAATACAGTTAGCAAAC
Organism: Nostoc sp. CALU 1950; assembly: GCF_051172895.1. Taxonomy (NCBI): domain Bacteria; kingdom Bacillati; phylum Cyanobacteriota; class Cyanophyceae; order Nostocales; family Nostocaceae; genus Nostoc; species Nostoc sp. CALU 1950. The sequence continues at coordinate 8,557 of NZ_JBDNJQ010000123.1, forward strand.
GTCCTAATTCCGAAATTGGAGTAACATCGCCAAACCCCACAGTTGTCATTGTGACAACAGAAAAATAGAATGCATCCAAAAATGTACCATAATTTTGAGGATTAACCGGATGCTCGACTTGATAAATTAAGCCAGAGTAAATAAAAACAATTGCAAATAATGTAAATAATATTCGCGCAAAAATCATTCCATCTTCGGTGCTGATACTGGCGAATAAAAACTTCCGATCAATAAATCTGATTAATCGTAAAATCCGAAACCATCGGAGTAGGCGAATAAAACTAATATCTACCATTCCTATAAAAAATGGCAAAATCGCCAGTAAGTCAATAATCGAATAAAAGCTAAAAATATACTTAATTTTGTTTTCTGCACTCCACAGGCGGAGTGAATATTCCACCGCGAAGATGATGACGATCGCAATATCAGCTACATTTAACTGAAACCGCATATCATCAGGAATATTATATGTTTCTACCACAAAAATTCCTGATGATATTAGCACCAAAGAGGCAAGTGTTAAATTAATCGCTTTACCTATTGGTGTTTCCAGGTCTTTTAAGTAAAAATCTGTTTCTTGTCTGCTCAGTAACATATTCGACCATTAATACATCTTAATTCCCAGTTATAACATTAGAAATACGATATTATTAACCATTATCCTTATGTTAATCCCAGCTTATATGAACCCAGAATATTTTATGCGTTTAGCATTGGCAGAAGCAAAAGAAGGCGATGCGCCTTATGGTGCAGTGATTGTTAAAGATAACGAAGTTGTTGCCGTAGCTCATAATACTGTGAGGAGAGACAACGATCCATCCGCCCATGCGGAAATCAACGTTATTCGTAGTTTAACAGCTAAACTTAAAAACCCCTCTTTAGAAGGTTATAGCATATATACAACTGGCGAACCTTGTCCAATGTGTGCAACAGCTTGTGTTTGGAGTGGTTTATCAGAAATTGTCTATGGTGCTTCTATTGAAGATTTAATCACGGTAAATCAATCACAAATTAGTATATCTTGCGAAGAAGTAATTGCGAAGTCATTTAGAAACATCAAAGTCACAAAAGGAGTTTTAAAAAATGAATGTTTGGAGTTATTTAAATAAGCTAGATTTAGATCCCGGACTTCTTTGAAAAGTCCGCAATCTGGTGTTCATTCATATCTAGGGTGTGTTAACGCTTTCGTAACTCATCAAACGCCGTACTTTCAGCAGTAACATACCCTACGTTAATTTAGAGGTTAAAATCGTCATTACAAATTATTTAACTTGGCTCATTCAAATAGGATAAATAAGTATTTGCCCAAATTGCAGCTTGAGTGCGATCGCGCAAATTTAATCTGTTTAAAATATTCGTAACATGATTTTTTACCGTACCCTCAGAAATGTATAGTTCCTGAGCAATTTCTCGGTTACTAGCGCCTGTAGCAATTAGTCGCAAAACCTCTTTTTCTCTAGGGGTAAGTTCAGCTAAACTAGATGGCACAGGCGGTGACTGGGTTGATGTACCATTAGAAAACTGAGTCAGCAGCTTTTTAACTATACCTGGGCCTAATTGAGTATATCCTTTGTGAACTGCACGAATCGCAACAGCTAATTCCTCTGAGGGTGTATCTTTCAATAAATAACCCATTGCCCCATTTTGCAATGCGGCTGATACATATTCATCATCATCAAAAGTCGTCAGTACTAAAATCTTAGTTTTGACAAAACGTTTTTGAATCTCTCGTGTGGCTGCAACTCCATCCATAATCGGCATTCTGATATCCAGTAAGATTACATCTGGCTGAAATTCAGCAACCAAATTAATCGCCTGTTCACCATTTTCTGCTTCTCCAACTATCTCTAAATCTGGTTCTAGTTCTAATAAAGCTCTTAATCCTTGACGAATTAAACTTTGGTCATCTACCAACAACACTTTAATCATCATGTCAACCTCGTTAAGGGAATATCAACTGTAATTTTGCAACCAGAACCAAGGGCGCTATTAATATTAAACTCACCTCCAATTGCTAAAGTGCGATCGCGCATACTATGAAGCCCAAAACCAGTAGTATTTTGCCTGACATCAAAACCTCTACCATTATCTTGAATGATCAATTGCAAATTACCTCTTGTCGTAGTGAGTTCCAATTCAACTTTAGTTGCATAAGCATATTTAGATATATTAGTCAAAGATTCTTGAGTAATTCGATAAATAGCGGTATTAATTTCAGGTGGTAAAGAATCTTCAATGTTTATTTGATAAAATGGTAAAATGCCATTGGAGCGATGAAAACTTTCTAAAAGACCAGCGATCGCACGCTCTAAAGACTGTTCTTGTAAAGGATTAGAACGCATAGTAGAAACAGATTGGCGGACATCGTTTAGTGCTTTTGAGCCTAATTCCTTCGCTGTCGCAAGAAATGTTTCAGCCTTTCCTGGATTAGATTGCCACAATTTTAAAGCAGTTTCTAATTGTAGATTTAAAGCAGTTAGAGAGTGTCCTAATGAATCATGAATTTCACGAGCAATACGATTACGTTCTTCTAAGGTAGCTTGATTTTCAATTCGTAGGGCATATTGACGGAGTTTTTCGTTAGCGATCGCTAGCTTTTCTCGACTATGCCGTTCAGATAACACTGCATTCATCATCAACAACACAAAAACTAAACTTAAGCCAAATACCAGCGACCAATTCAAGCTCAGAAATCGAAAGCGTTCTTGCGCCTGTGGTGATGCTTGAAAATTGAATAACTGATATTTGAGTTGTGTCGTAACTAGAAATAATGTAAATGATAAAGCTGTAACGAATAAACGCCCAGGCAACTGAAAAATTAGACAGCTACGAGTAACTAAAATTATGTATAGAAAGGGGAAAAGGCGTGCAAATCTCTCGCCAAAAAGCCCAATCATTAAAATCAATAAAATTTCAATTACTGTGTAAATTATCTTAGATATCTGGCTATTTCTGGGTAATTTTAAGCCCATTAATGCAAAAACAATCAGACTATAAATTGACAGTTCTGGCAATATGCTACAAACTGACAAGTCTGGAAATACACCACAAATTGATAGTTCTTGAAGTCTAGGACGAGAACGCCGTAATGGAGGTGGTATAACTGCTATCAAAGCAGTAATTGCCAGTAGTGTCCACTCCAGATAAAGTAGAGACGGAAAAGGGTGTTTTTTAATTTGAATCGGAGGACTCATTAATCGCCTTGCTCCAGTTGTAAGTTAGAAGTTATGAGTTAGGAATTAGGAGTTTCGAAGATTTGAGCAGTAGCTTTTGTAGCTTCAAATTTTTGATGAATAAGGAATTAAGAGTAAATACAAGGTACAAACCCGTTAGATAATCAGCTAAATAATGATTTATAAATTCATCATAATCAAAATATTCATCATTTCTAACTCCTAACTCCTAACTCTTAACTCCTAACTCCTAACTATTTATTGTCAATCATCTTTGTGAAAATTCAATCATGACTAAAGTCACGGGTAGATCCATGACTTTCTCCTCATGTAACTACTGAAGATAAGTTCTTATGATGGTGGCATCCAACCAGGAAAAACCCACAAGAAAAGTAATGAAACTCAAAGCATTATCGCTAGTCGCTGGAGCGATCGCTCTAACTTTAACTGCAACCTCATTTGCTGTTAACGCCCAAACAGCCTCTCCTTTATCCCTGCAACTCGCACAAACTCCACAAAAACAAAGGGGCCCTTGGAAAGAATTGGGTCTAACAGATGCCCAAAAAACTCAAATCCAGGCAATTCGCCGCGATAGCCGCGCCAAATTTGAAGCAGTTTTGACCCCAGAACAAAAAGCCAAGTTAGAGGCGGCGAAACAAGCACGTCAGGCTCAACGGCAAGCAGGTCAAGGTCAACGGCAACCCGGTCAACGTCGAGGAAAGGGTGGTTTTGCTGAATTAAATCTGACTGAAGCACAGAAAACCCAAATGCGACAAATCCGCGAGTCTGAAAAACAACAGATTCAAGCAGTCTTCACCCCAGAACAGCGCCAAAAACTAGAGCAATTCCGTCAAAATGCTCCTTCCCGCCGTCAACAAGGCAATCCTCAATAATTATCTTTCAAAAAATAGTTAATAAATCTGGGGTGGGCAGTGCCGCCCATCTCATCCCAAGATAGATTATGATGCAATCCTTTGCCGCTTCCTCAAATCCCGCTCCTCGTCTGCAACAGGTTTTAGATTTACTCGATCGCATTGCTGAAGCACAGGGGCGAGATGTTCCCCAAATTGTGGAAATAGCGAAATTGTCTGTCCTTCCGACTGGCACTTTTGGCAGAACTTGGGCAGACTTCCTCAATGAACATAATTTAAAACCCTTCACTACAGGTAGCCGCCGTAAACAACTCCATGATGGAGTTCACGTCCTTACAGGCTATAGTACAGACTTCATTGGTGAAGCAGAAGTACAAGCATTTTTATTAGGAACCAAATTTAGCATAACTAACTTGATGCTGGGGTTAGGACTGTTGCGAGTTATCCATAAAAATTTAAATTATCAACAACAATTTACCTGGGACAGACTTTGGCAAGCATACCAACGCGGTTGTCACTCTAACTTTGACCCAGATACTTGGCAACCAGAATTACTCTGGCACTTACCCTTAACTGATGTCCAGACATTGTTTGCCATAGTCAAAAATTAACAGACTTCTTGCAGAAGATGGGAAAGGGGAAAAACTTCATCTCCTTTCCCTTTCCCTATTTATTCCCATGTCCAATTTAGTAGACTTTCAAGATAGTTTTGAGTTATGAGTTAATCAAAACTCCTAGCTTGATTAAAATGTCCAAAGAATTCGCAATTGGTAGTAAAGTCCGTGTTGTGGCACTACCAGCCTACGTCAAAACTGCTGAACCTATGCCCATGCTGCGCCCACCCAATGTAATTCACATTGGCGAAGAGGGTATAGTCATTGACCGTAGACCCGGTGGATATTGGGGTATTCGCTTTGCCAAAGGGGCCTTTCTCCTAGATAGTCAATACATCGAAAGCACAGATACCCCTCCCGAATCTCATTTAGAATAAGATTTCTCGCAACCAAGAATTGTAAACTTGTGTAAAGTTGTGATTTTGGTTTGCACCATGATTTCCCGCCGCACTTTTTTAAGCATATTATTTGCCAGCTGTATTTCTGTTATCAGCTGGCTGAATTTTACCCCTGTTGCTGATGCTCTTGGTGGTAAACTTCCGGCAATTAATCAACCTGCACCAGAGTTTACTTTGCCAACCAACACAGGTGATGGCAAAATATCCCTCTCTGATTTACGCGGTAAGTGGCTAGTACTCTACTTTTATCCTAAAGACTTTACCTCTGGTTGTACTATAGAGGCTCGTCGTTTTCAGCAAGACTTACCCCAATACCTCGAAAAAAATACCCAGATTATTGGCGTAAGTGCTGATGACATTGATTCTCACGCCAAATTTTGTGATTCAGAGGGACTAAAATTCCCCCTGTTGGCTGACATTGATGGTTCAGTGAGTAAAGCTTATGGTTCGTGGCTTGGCTTTTTATCTATGCGCCACAGTTTTATCATCGATCCTCAAGGTGTCTTGCGCGAGACTTTTGTCAAAGTCAACCCAACCATTCACAGTTCAGAAGTGCTGGCACGACTAGAAAAATTACAGTCCGCAGCTTCTTAGACCTAAATTAACAAGACTTGGGACTTCAGCCCGAATCGGTACTAAGTTAAGATGTAGCCCTCCTAGCTGCCGCCTCCAGTGGCTTGACCAGAGGCAAAGCCTCTCTCAGAAGACATTCCCAGCCTCTGGGCTGGGAACGAGGCAATAAAAGCTTTTGGGCTTTTCTTAGTACGGCTGCCAAATTTAAAGCGTCAATCTAAAACCCCCGAATGTCGCATCTACAATGCTATTACCGAGAAGTTTAACTTCAAGTCCTCCAATGACTGCGGTTATATCTGCCTCAGATAGTTCCCGTTGTTCAACTTGATTTTTAGGTTGCAAGTTAGTAATTTTGATCCTGGACATACTTTTTCCCTGATATTTTTGAAAGTCTAGGAAAATTTTCGTCCGATTGCTTGCCAACCTCATCAACCAAAAGTTATAAAGCTTAGTGTTTACAAGCTTTTTAAACAGACATTAATCTGATTAATCTCATTTTTTTATTCCTTTAACGCACAATAAACCCATATTTTTTGAGTACATTTTTAGCTTGGCTATCAGATAGAAACTGGACAAATTCCTTGGCGGCAGAAGCATTTTTGCTACTTTTAATTATTGCTACCGGATAGACAATTGGTGAGTGAAACTTATCATCCGCAGCGACTACTACTTTTACTTTGTTGGAAATTCTGGCATCAGTGGCATAAACTAAACCCGCTTCGGCGTTACCACTTTCTACAGCTGCTAAAACTTGACGCACATTGTTAGCAAAGACCAATTTTGACTTAACCCGATCATAAAGTTTCAATTTCTTTAAGACTTGTTCCCCATATTGACCGGCGGGCACACTTCTAGGTTCACCGATCGCAATTTTTCTAATCTTACTATCTGTTAAATTGTAGAAGCTACTAATGCCAACAACATCCTGAGCCACAATCAAGACTAGACGGTTATTTGCCAGGTTAGTACGGCTACCTGGTAGCAACAGTCCTTTTTCTTCCAAAGCATCCACTTGTCTTTTAGCAGCAGAAATAAAGATATCCGCTGGTGCACCTTGCTCAATCTGTTGCTGCAAGGCACCAGAAGCCCCAAAGTTATAAGTAATATTGATATTTGATTTACTTTGTTGGTACAAAGGCTTAATTTCTTCTAGTGCATCTTTTAGACTGGCGGCTGCGGACACAAGTATGCTGGTGTTCGACTGTGCTATTACAGGAGAAGGAGTAAACAATGGTAAACCAATTGCTAGCAGCAAGCCAGCAACCGCTACACCCAGAAAGCCAAAAATTTGTCTTCTTTTCATGAAAAAGGCGTTTAAGAGGTTTCTTCCATAAAATTGATGTTAGGTAAAATAGTACCAAACATACCAACTTTTAACCAACTATATCGGTAACATTATGCCCGGAAAACTACAAGGGTGAATCAGATTCCAAACTTCAGAATAGGTAAACTGGACTACGAAAAGATTTCACAGCCCTTGATTACCACTCTGTAGCTTATGAAAGTGCTGCTACTGCTTCCAACTTCTCGGCTTTGTTCTTCAAGATGGTTTGTAATTCGCTGCTGAACGCTTCACCTTCTACAACCTCTCACTGATGGGATTTTCCTGTCTCCTGCCTTTATTCAAGATCACTGTCGTTCAAAGATAAATATAATTGAGGCTGGTTTTTTGCTTATGGGGTGAGACGGCTCCAGTAACTTTAGTAATTGGTAGTTTCTGAGATGGAACTCAGCAATCCATGATTCAACTGTTCTGAAGTACCAGGGAGCAGGATGACATGACCCATCTCCGACTCCTGTCCAGGAAGTTTCGCGCCACCCACTTTTATATGGGGAATCACCACAAACAAGATGAGGATGAAGTGTTTGAATAATTATTTTGCCCTTAGACTCCAACATACTCTGACCCGCCTCAGCGATCTCACCAAGAGCACGTTCCCCAAGAATGGAAAAGTTGCAGATGAAGCAGGAGAACTGGTTAATACTGCCAAATCTCTGTGACGGAAGATCCGAGTACGAAGATACAACAAAGCGGATATCGCCCATGTACCGTGCTGATTCGATTAGATTGCTAATGGCATCAACTCCCCAGCCATTAAATCCGCGATACCAGAGTTCACGGCATAACCACCCTTCACCACACCCGATATCCAAGAACGTTCTCGGTTCAAAATCAACTACAGCTTCTACAATCGCTCTATCTGTGACAAGAACACGGCTCTCAAGAAGCTTGTCACGAACTATACGTGTCCACGGTTTGGCATTCACTACCCATGAATGAAGAATTCGTTGTTCGTTCTTATCCATAAATTGAACTAATCAATTACTAAGCTAATCGGCATTTAAGTTGCATAAAAGCAGGGCTGAAGCCCTTACTACAAGCGAATCATTCTGGAAAAATGAATGACTATCAGCTTACCTCAAGAAATTCTTGAATCGGGGACTGAGGATTGGGAAAATTTGAAGGGGATTCAGATCCCAACCGAATCTTACTCATATTTTCTTCCCTAGTCCCCAATACCCAGTCCCGGATAGCCCATTACTCACCTGCAAACTGTGCGGGAATTGGGGAATCTTTGCTACTTACATGCGTACTTACAGTACTTTCATATAAACTTTATGAAACATTTTTATTTTCAACACAAGTATTTCATGTCTTGATTAATTTATACTATAGGATGAAAAATAAACAATTGCATGTATTATGGGGTTGTTTTGCTAAAAGCTGCAAAATCCTTATAACTTATTCTGTAGACATAGTAAGAGGTTTACTTTTATCATTACCAACAGTCTATTAAAAATTGATAATAACCTTTTATAAATTATAGATAGAGGTTTTTTAACTTAGTGATTTTAGTTTACACAGTAGGTAATATTAATTTGTAATTTCTGAGTTAAACTCAAACTGAGTCTGGCGGTTAAATGGCATAAAAATAAAACATTTTTAGCCCTTGCAATACTTCTAAGAGTAGCATTGGAACTAAAATATATGTATGTTAAAAATCAATCGAATCTAGCGATAATAATAACATTTTGCCCACGTTTATTAAGGCTTTGAGGAAATTGAAAAATACATGAAAAAGCAATCGCCACAGAACTGGATTATTCCTAAATCTTGGTTACGTCTTATAGTAATTATCCTAGTAGTAACAGGTGTATTTTTTCGCTTCGTTAATCTTGATCAAAAACTTTATTGGGGTGATGAGATTTTCTCCTCATTACGCACATCTGGCTATATGCAGTCAGAAATGAAGGAGCAATTAAATAATGGTCGTTTGCTCAACATCGAAGATTTACGTAAGTATCAGTATCCTAATTCTGGGAAAAATACAATTGATACAATCAAAGGGATTATTATAGAAGACTCACAGATTTTGCCGCTATACATTTTGATGGCCCGGTTTTGGGTAGAATTGTTTGGCAATTCTGTAGCAGTGATTAGAAGTTTTTCGGTATTTATTAGTCTGTTCACCTTTCCTTGTATTTATTGGCTATGTCTAGAATTATTTGAGTCTTCACTAGTAGGGTGGATAGCCATCGGGTTAGTAGCCGTTTCACCTATTCATGTCGTGTATGCACAAGAAGCACGAGCATACAGTTTAGGGATAGTAGCCATATTATTATCAAGCGCAGCACTGCTGCGAGCCATGCGCCTTAAAACAAAGGTTAGTTGGTTAATTTATGCAGCAACATTATCATTAGGGTTTTATACTCATCTATTTTTTAGCCTGGTTGCTTTCGCACAGGGAATTTATGTAGTTGCAATCGAACGTTTCCGATTGAGCAAAACATTGATTTATTATCTGCTAGCATCGCTTACGGGGTTTATAACTTTTGTACCTTGGATTTGGATTATTATTACCAACCCTCATGAAGAAGCAGTAGCTTGGACGAATGCTAAACAAACATTATTTACATCAGCTGCAAGATGGGCTGGTATCTTTAGTCGCACGTTTCTTGATTTAGGTATTAGCCCTAGCGATCCAGGAAAACTTAAGCTCGTCTTAATTCCTTTTATTTTAATTATTTTAGTTCTAATAGGCTATTCAATTTATTTTCTCTGTCGAAGAACCTCTAAAGAAGTTTGGTTATTTGTCTTAACTTTGATTGGAGCATTAGGGGTTCCCCTATTGATAACAGATTTCGTCTTTCAAAAGCGATACGCTACTAGTAGATATACACTTCCTTCCGTTTTAGGTATACAGTTAGCTGTTGCTTACCTATTTACCACTAAGATCACGTCTATTTATACTAAAGCTTGGCAAAAAAAGCTCTGGTCATTTGTAGCATTTATGGTAATTATTGGCGGAATTATATCTTGTACAATCCACTCTCAATCTAAGATTTGGTGGAACCAATTTCCTGAAAAATATCAAGAATATCCTAAAATTGCTAACATTGTTAATCAAGCGAATAAACCGCTTTTAATTAGTGATGATAATAACTTACTTCCACCAATACAAATACTTGGTTACTTAGTTGATCCAAAAGTGCGATTTCAAATCGTAGGAAAAAATCAGTTACCAGAGATTACTAATGGCTTTAGTGACATATTTTTGTTCTTGTACGAGCCGTCTGACTTCTTGAAGGCTGGAGTTGAAAAAGTTTATAACTCAAAGTTACAGCAGGTAAACGACTATCTCTGGAAAATAACAAAACCTAACTAAAATAAGGATACGGGCACATTTAGCCGCATTTTTCACTATTCTCAAGGCGTTTGATGGAGCAGAAGAGAAGTAATGAGTAATGAGTAATGAGTAAAAACTTCTTACTTCTTACTTCTTACTTCTTACTCATTACTTATTACTTCTCCCCTGCACAAGCGCAGGCTTTAAGAGGTGTGGTGAGAAATCTGGGATTTAGCGGTTGAGAGACTACATAGTGGAACCTAAAAGCAGACAGTTGGTATTTGAATATCCTTCGTAGATTAAAAATTAATATCAATTCGCCGAATGAGTGGCACAATTAGAGCCAAAATATACTTTAATTAAAATCACAATTAAGTATATAGTTATACTGCTGCTGCTTATGCCATCGCCCCTTGAGCGCCCACTAAAATTTGAAATCACACTGCCATCCTCCCATCCTCAGTTATTAGAAGGATTAGATATATGGCTGCGCTTAGGTTTGATATCCGATACCCAAGTTAGGCAGCTATGCCGAGAGTTTCTGGTGTGTCCGGTGGTGTTGCAAGCCCAGGCTAAAGCTAAAAACAAGGTAGTATTTGCAACTTACGACCCCGTACAGCAGTTGCCTACAGCAGCTTTACAATCTAATAGCCGTAGACAACCGCAACCAAAAGCAGCTCAACCCAACTTTATCAGCACAATGTTGCAGTCCTTGGGGGCAGAACTGAGTGTCCGTTGGCTACTTTTTCTAGGGGTATTTCTGGTAGTGGTATCTTCTGGGGTACTGGCTGCAAGTCAGTGGGAGAGGTTTCCCGCCTCTGGACAGTATGGAGTTTTATTTGCTTATACTTTGAGTTTTTGGGGGTTAAGCTTTTGGGCGACTAGGCAAAATAACCTCAGATTGACGGCGCAAACTTTGCTGATTGTGACGCTTTTGTTAGTGCCAGTAAATTTTTGGGCAATGGATAGCTTTCGGTTGTGGCAAAATCCTTTGGATTGGATTGTAGTTGCGATCGCATCGCCGATACTCACTGCTATAACTGTTTTACTCTCCAAAAACCGGACTATTTTTGCCAATTTACATACTGGCAAATTACCTTTAGCAAATATTTTGGGGCTGAGTTATCTGCATTGGGGTTGGCAATTAAGAGGATTTCCCTTGATTGCCGTTTATGTGGCAATGATTGGCACAACTATTATTACCGTTTATCACAATATTTACCAACAGCCGAATACTGTCAGCAAGCAAGATGGAAGCGATGGCAGGAGCTTAAATATTACTTTGTCTGCTGCTGTAATTATTTATGCTTTGATAGTTCTGCTAGTACGGGCAATTTTTGTTGCTGGGGTAAATGTTACCCAGTTGGGGTTAGCCATTGGTATTTGTGGCTGGTTAGTGACTTGGTTGGTACAGCGGGGATGGGAGAAGAGGGCAGGGGGGGCAGGGGAAGCAGGGGAGGTAACAGTAATATCTTCCTCATCCTCCTCATCTCCCCCATCTCCCTCATCCTCCTCATCTCCCCCATCTCCCTCATCCCCCCCATCCCCCTCATTCCCCTCATCCCTCTTACTCTGGGAAAAACTTGGTGGCATTTTAATCTTCCTGGGTTGGCTGGTTTCAGTAGTTAATTATCCTTGGCAAGCGATCGCTGTGAGTGGTTTGGGTTTGTGGTTTGTGGGAAGTCGCTTGTGGCGCTACAGTTTAAAGGTAGACTTCGCAGCAGTTTTCGTCATTGGCTTACAGACAATTTGGCTAGGTTGGCGATTAGTACCTGATAGCTTCCAGAAATTAGCGATCGCAACTGGTACTCAACTCACCAATTCTCAAAATGAACCTTGGGCGTTACTAGGTATCGCTTTATTTCCCTACGTAGTTTTGATGGTGGCGCTCACAGATCGCTTGTATCGCAGGCAAAATCGAGAATTAGCTAAATTTGGCGAACTCCTCACCCTCTTATTTGGAACTTTTTTAACAACGATCGCTTTAGTAAACCCCACATTGCGATCGCTAAATCTGCTATTTTCTACCGCCACTCTCGCATTCGTCACCAAACGCCACTCCATTGATTCTTCCCCCTCTCTTCCCCTGGTGTATCTAACTCACATTATGGGGGTGCTGACATTTTGCTCTACCATTAATTGGCTGTTACCAACCCTAACTAATCAAGCCTGGGCAAGTATTTTATTAGCTTTAATGGTTGCAGAATGGGGATTTAGCCTGAGCGATGGACAATGGCGACGTAGTGCATGGGATATCGGTTTAGGGTTAGCCGCCGCTAGTTTTTTCTTATTGTGGATAAATGCAGAATCATCTTGGTATGGCATACCTGATAGCCAAGCTCATTGGGGAGTCTTATGGCTAGTTACGCCTTTAGCTCTCACAGGTGTTGCCAATCGGACAATTATCGAGCGTCAAATTCCTAGCCGTTACTTGAGTGTCTTGGCTGTGGCAGTTGCCCAGTTACTTACTTTACAGCTACCAGGAACTCGATTGATCGGTTTGGCTATGGGTGCAGGATTGATGTTTGCAAATACGCGCTATTTGCGAAACCAAACATCTGCGGTAATTACAGAAGGATTTGCTCTGAGTTTCATTGCGGCGCTGTTATGGGCTGGTGTGCCTGGTTTACCTCGCCTCGCCCTAGGTGGTTGGTTTGTTGTAGGAGCGATCGCAACCCTAAGTCTATGGTTAGCGCGGACAGTTTTGAGTCAACGCGGTAACGAATTAGAAGTTATTTATGCAGCCGCAAGTGATAAATGGGCGATCGCCTTGTGTGGTTTTGAGTTGTTGGGTTTGACACTATATTCAGTGCTGATTTACCGAGGGTTTACTACTTCAGGATTTTTGTACTTAATTGCCACTGCGATCGCTTTGGCGGCTATTGTTTATCGCAGTTGGCGCGAACCGACCAATTGGGCATTTTATGGCATCGGTTGGTCTTTGGAATTGTTGACTGCTCAGGTGTTGGGATTTGGGGAACGATCAATTGTTAGAATAGCGATCGCAAATATCGCATTAGGTTTAATTGCTCAACTTTTCGGAGAGTGGTGGCGGCGACGACATCAATTAGAAAGGCTTCCTAGCAGTTTTCACATTTTGCCATTAATTTATGGCGTATTCAGTGTATTGCTACGTTTAAACACCTTCACCGAGTGGACTGGTTTGTACTCCTTGGGTGTAGCTTTAATTATTATTGGCGTGGGGCGACGACGCGAGAACTTTAAACCCCTGCTGTACTTAGGAATTATTGGCGTATCAATTTCTGCTTATGAACTTTTGTTCTATCAAATGTTGCAAGCTTCAGGAGGAGCATTAGGTGATGGATTGATTGCCATGTCTGCCCTTGGGGCCAGTATCATGTATGCTTACCGCATTCTGTCGCCTTGGCTTGTTAGCTACTTACGCTTAACTCCTCAAGAATTGAAAGGAATTGCCCATATTCACTGGGCTTGGAGTAGCTGTTTATTAATGGCTGCCATTCCTCTTCCCATTGAAGTTAACCGTTTGCTGGGATTGGGAACGGGGGTATTTTTGATTCGTTATGCCATCTTTCAGGGACGAAATTCGCAGACTTCCCCCCGTATCTTCGGAGGAATCACAATCGCCGAGATGTGGGTTTACCTTGGGTTATTAGAGGTAGCCGGTATGAGGGTTTATTGGCGCGAGACAGCAGTAGGAAAATTTTGGGCTGGGCCATTAGTTCCTTGGAATGGTGCGATCGCCTGTGTGGTAGCCTATTTTCTGTACATTCTACCTTGGGAAAGTTGGGGTTGGTCAAAAAGACCTTGGCAGCTTGCTGCTTACATCACACCACTGATAATTTTATGGGAAACCAGACTGCAAACTTACCCGATTACCTTGGTACTCGTAGCTGGATTTTACATCTTTCTGGCAAAAGTGGGTGAAAACATCCGTTTTACATATATCAGTGTAGCGTTGATTGATTGGGCACTTTTTCGTTGGTTTGATTCCTTACGCCTAACTGATGCTTTGTGGTATGTAACACCAATTGGGTTATCACTGCTTTATATTGCTCAAGTAGATACCCAACTGAGGCTACCAGAGTATAAAGTTGCTCGTCATATTCTGAGAGTGCTAGGTAGCGGTTTAATTTGTGGGTGGGCAATTTTATTTAATCAAGACACAGCTTGGATACCCGGAATTTTCAGCCTCATCGCCATTTTTGCCGGATTAGCTTTACGAGTCCGAGCTTTTCTTTACATTGGTACAGCCACTTTTTTAATTACTACTATCTATCAATCGGTAATTTTCAGTTTGCAGTACTCTTTTTTAAAATGGATTGTTGGCTTGCTAGTTGGCATCCTACTGATTTATATCGCCGCCAACTTTGAAACCCGTCGCGCTCAAATAACTTCCTTAATTCGTAACGCTATTGATGAATTTCAATCATGGGAATAAGGCTGTTTAGGGTACAATACAGTTCAGTTAAGCCTTTTTTTCTCCCCCTGCTTCCCCTGCCTCCCCTGCTCCCCGTGCCTGCCTTAACAGCTAAATTTCCTTAACTGAACTGTATTGGTTTAGGATATGGTAATTCTGCACGTACTTTCAGATTTCATCGACTGCGATTTTACTGTCAGCGACTCATCTTGTAGTTATTGGTACGAAGGGCGTTGTCCTCAAAGTGGCAATCGCCTAAAACTACCCCGTACCTCAATGTCCGAAGCGATCGCCAAGGGACTAATGAAACACCTTGCCAACAATGAATGTTATTCTCGTGAAGGCAAGATGTATGGAATCCTATTGGTTGAACTGCCTAATGGCGAACAACGGGTACTCAAAGCCTTTTCCGGTCTTTTGAATGGTTACAGTTTAGTTGAGGGCTGGGTGCCATCAATTCCAGGAAGAGACGAGATTGCTTTAGAGGAAGCCCAAACTTTGGCACAGTTGGACGCAATTAAGCAGGAAATTCTTACCTTGAAGCAACTGACCGAACGCCAGCAGTATGAAACCCTGTTTAATGAGTTTGAGCAGCAGTTGCAAGCAATGAGCGATCGCCATCGCCATTGCAAACATCAACGACAGGAAAAACGTCAGCAAATCTGCAATACACTCACTTCAGAAGCCCTGACTATTGCTCTTGAACAACTCGACGAAGAGAGTCGTCAGCAGGGAATTGAGCGACGACAACTTAAACGCCAGCAAAATGAAGTATTACAGCCCCTTCGACAGTTAATTGCTGCCACAGATGCGCGAATTAGCGAACTAAAACAACAGCGTAAAGCGCTATCCCGGCAATTACAAGCTCAGATGCACGCTACTTACAGCCTGACTAATTTTTTGGGGCGATCACAATCATTGCAAGAATTGATGCCAGGAGGTTTGCCCACTGGTACAGGAGATTGTTGTGCCCCAAAACTGCTCCATTATGCTGCAACAAATAATCTCAAACCATTGGCAATGGCAGAATTTTGGTGGGGTGCGTCTTCAGTAAATCAAGATAAAATCCAGGGAGAGTTTTATGGAGCGTGTGCCGAGCGATGTCAGCCATTAATGGGGTTTTTGCTCTCAGGATTAAGACCTAACCCCCCAGCCCCCTTCCCTGCAAGGGAAGGGGGAGTAAGAAGCCTCTCTTTACCCATTCTTTATGAAGACGAATGGCTGATTGCTGTAAACAAACCGGCTGGATTACTTTCGGTACCTGGTCGTTATCGCGATCGCCAAGATAGTGTGTTGAGTCGCTTACGTAATTTGTTAGCTGATGGTATGGCACTTGTATCTGTGCATCGCCTAGATCAGGAAACTTCCGGGATTTTGTTGTTAGCACGCGATCGCCAAACTCATCGGCAACTCAGCCAGCAGTTTCAGCAACGGCAGATTCACAAGGTTTATGAAGCCATACTTTCCGGTGCTGTGAAAGTTGAACAAGGCGTGATTGATTTACCACTGTGGGGAGATCCTGAAAATCGCCCTTATCAAAAAGTTGATTGGCAACGCGGTAAACCCAGCTTGACACAATTCCAGGTAATGGCGAGAGAAGGAGACTACACCCGCGTAGAATTTACGCCGCTAACAGGACGCACTCATCAGTTGAGAGTTCATGCAGCTGATGCGCGAGGACTTGGGGTAAGTATTTTAGGCGATCGCCTTTATGGATGCTGTGCAGTTACCAGTCGGTTACATCTGCACGCCAAAGAACTTCGCTTCGAGCATCCGCAGTTAGAAAAAACCCTGCATTTACAAGCAATTACGCCATTTTGAACTGTAAATAATTTGATTCTGACTCCTGTTAGCGGTAGCGGGGCGTTTAGCCCATTCTGGCTTCTAAATTCTTCTTCAATTCAAAATTGCATGACCAAAGTATTTATTCTCGATGCCAACCAACAACCGTTATATCCAGTACGCATTAGCCGTGCTAGGCTGCTATTGTCACAAGGTAAAGCTACCGTATTCCAGCGATATGTGTGATTCGTTGCCTAGAAATGAGTAGCAATACTCAGGGATTAGGCGTAAGGCT
>NZ_JBDNJQ010000124.1:0-25229 GCF_051172895.1 Nostoc sp. CALU 1950
GACTTCTTCGAGAAGTCGGGGATCTGGACATCGCGCATTTTCACAACTCATTTAGTATTGCTATACCTACTTATATAAGTTTTTGATCTTATTTAGTTGATTATCTAATTTCAGATAATCAACTAAATGATTACTAGATGTTAACGCAATGTTTACAGCTTTTTAACCTCTCTTTATACAACCATAGCTATATTGCGATTGGTAAGTTTTACTGAATTTCTGTAACTTTAACAGAAACAATTGTAGTTTGTTTAAACAAATAAATAGTAACAAATGAAGAAGTCTGATTTTCTCAGGGCTATTCTAACTATTGCTGTACCAACAGCAATATCTTTCACTCTGCTTAATTATCTACAAAAGCCACTAACAGCCCAAACCTCAAGCGTTCATCTAAGAATGGGCAATCCTAGTAATGCTGGCAGTAGTTACAGTAATCTTTTGTTGAGCAAATCTCAATATGCAGTTTCTCACAATTGCTATAGAGGGACACCAAATTGGGTAAGTTGGCAATTAAATACATCATGGCTAGGAAGCGCACCTCGCCAAGATGATTTTCGTGCAGATACTACATTACCTTCAAGCTGCTACCGAGTCACTTCTTCTGATTACACTGGTAGCGGTTTTGACAGGGGACACATGACTGCTTCAGCAGATAGGACAAATACAGTTACCAATAACTCTGCTACTTTTTTAATGACGAATATAATTCCTCAGTCACCTGATAATAATCAGGGGCCTTGGGCTGCACTAGAAAACTATTCTAGAGACTTAGTAAACCAGGGGAAAGAACTCTATATTATTTCGGGTTCCTATGGCACTGGTGGAACTGGGTCGAATGGAGCAAGAAACACAATTGCTAATGGTAACGTTACAGTTCCGAACAGAATATGGAAGGTTATTGTAGTATTAAATTCATCAAATTCTAATGCTAGCAACGTCACTACTAACACAAGAGTAATTGCAGTGAATATGCCTAATTCGCAGGGAATTAGAAATAATAGCTGGACAAACTACAGAGTTAGTGTTGATTCCATTGAAACAAACACTGGTTACAATTTGCTCTCTAATGTTTCTTCGTCTGTTCAAAGTGTAATTGAGTCTAGAGTTGACAATTTGTAAGGATACTTACTTCACTTAAAACTTAAAGCCTGTCTGTAATTCAATACGGTTCAGTTAAGGACTAATTGTACAAAATTGTGGGTTTTCGAGACGCGATAAATCGCCATCTCTACAAGTGTTTTGGTCTTATCTGAACTGTATTGGTTTATAATTTATAGACAGGCTGATGTTTGATTAGTTAGGTTTCTACAACTTTTGTCGAAATTCCGCCTAAATCTTTATCTGGGGTTTTACCAACAATATAGACATCAATACTTATCGTACCTATGCGATAAACTTTGATATTAGTGAGGTGATCTCTTAGTGTTTTGACAAGTGTTTTAAACTTTGGCACATTTTGTTGTTGTATTTCATCGTGCCATTCTTTTTCTTGGGCACAGTTCCGAAAAAAATAATCTAGTTCTACTTCTTCAACTGATGTTTCTTGAGGATGTCCTGTTAACTGGAGAAGTTTTTGAGCGGTCATTGGTTCTTGCGCTTGATTAGACCACAAAAAAGCTTCAAAAGGATACTCTGATTCACTTATCATTAACAAACCATCGGAGGCTTGTTTAAGTTTTTCCGTAATCTCGTTAGTCATAAAATTTATTTATGGTTATGAGCATTAATTTTTGAGTTTGCCAATCAGAGAATTAAGATTAATTTGGATAGGCCAACCTTAAGGAAGATTTCCAGAATTATATCCTCTGTCTTTCAATCGTTGAATAAAAAATTACCTATTTTTCCTCTGCTCCCTGCTCCCTGCCTCTTTTCAATGCCCCATGCCCCATTCCCCATACATGATTCATCAACCTAGTGGATGAGCTTTTAATCTTTCTCAGTTAAAAATGATTCATCTTTATGATAGAGGGAGCAAATACATCCACTTGTGAACATGGAAAGAACCTTTAGAGGTGGATAAAAATGGCTAAGGCAAACCCAGTTGAAATACAAAAACACTTGAAAGGTGTTGACTATCCCGCGAATAAGAAAGAATTGACTAAGCACGCTAAAAAGCAAGGAGCAGATAAGGAAATTCTCTCTCTGTTAGAAAAACTGCCAGATGAAGAGGAATTTGATAGCCCAGCCGATCTCAATAAAGCTATAGGTGAGATAATCTAGGTTCTTGCTCTGGCGGGGAATAATCTCCTGATTTCCCGCCACTCTTACTGATTAAATGAATTGATTCAATTTGAATCGATTTTTCTAAAGCTTTTGCCATATCGTATAAAGTCAAGGCAGCGACAGAAACGGCGGTTAAGGCTTCCATTTCTACACCAGTTTCAGCTTTAGTTTTGACTGTGGCTTGAATTTGATAACCAGGTAGTTGCGGGTCGGGTATAATTTCGACTGCGATTTTTTGCAAAGGCAAGGGATGACACAGAGGAATTAAAGTGGCTGTTTGTTTGGCTGCCATAATCCCAGCCAATCTTGCAGTTGCCAAAACATCCCCTTTTGGCAGATTTCCAGCTTGAATGGCAGCGAAAGTGGCTGGCAGCATCCGCACATTAGCAGCGGCTACTGCTTGGCGAATCGTAGGTGCTTTATCAGACACATCTACCATCTGTGCCTGTCCGTGGTGATCTAGATGGGTTAAGCTGGCAAAATTAGATGGAAAATTATCTTGCGTCATTTAGTTAGAACGTGTTAATATAGATTGTCGGTGAGGGCGTGTAGCTCAGTGGACTAGAGCACGTGGCTACGGACCACGGTGTCGGGGGTTCGAATCCCTCCTCGCCCGTTTTTGAAGGCTAAGAGTTAAAAGTTAGGAGTGAAGAGTTAAAATTCTTCACTCCTAACTTTTAGGTTGTTCAATGAGTAGGCATCTGGAGCTAAACCTAGTGCAAAGCGCAGGGAGTTGGATAGGTTTTTGCTCGACTGGGTGAGGAAGATGACAAGGGCTAGAGAAGTCATCGCAGCACCATAGCCAAACATATTGCGGTAGCCTACAAGTTCTGCGATGGTACCCAGAAGAGGAGCAGCGATCGCAATTCCCAGGTCAAGTCCAGCTATGCATATAGCAAAAATTTTCCCCCGTTCTTGCGGCAGTGAGCGGTCTGCCATCATGGTGATGATCATCGAGATCAGTGTACCACCACCAGCACCTTCAACGATCGCAGCCAGTAAGAAAACAATCGCACTGTGAGCTTGCCACAGCAATATTAACCCCAAAACATAGCAAAAAATACCAAAGGTAATAAACAAACCACGACCTAAGCGATCGCTTGCCTTACCAGCAAACACCCTGATACTAAAACTAGAAATTGCCGCAACTGTAAAAAACAGTCCGCCATTGAAGTCCAACTCAGTCGATTTAAGGAACAACGACACAAAGGTATGTACAGCACCGACGGACAAACCAACCAGTAACATAACTATAGTTGGAACTCTCACCTGTGGACTGCTCAAGGTTTGCCAAAAATTGTGATTTTCTCCCTGAGTTTGTTCCTGTGTCTGCACTGGTGGATTATTAACTTGGACAATCCCCAAGAGGGCGCAAAAACCCAATTCAGCAGATAGCAGAAATAATATCCCGTAACCACTTGTAGCTTCTAAATACCCTCCCAAGGCGGGGCCAATTGCTAAACCAAGGGGGGTTGTGAGGCTCATGTAACCAATGATTTCACCACGAGTTTCAGCCGGAGCTAAATCTGCGATTAAGGCACTGTAGCCAGTGGTAAAAGCAGCTACGCTAATGCCGTGAAAAATCCGCACCAGGATCAGTAGCCCAAGTGATTGAGTTGCCAAGTAACCAAAGGGTGCGATCGCAGCTACTATCGTACCAATCAACAAGACAATTTTTCGGCCACGTTCATCAGCTAATCGTCCCAACATCGGGCGAGACAGCAATAACCCAATGGCAAAACTACCCATCACAATCCCAATTTCTTGATTGTTTGCGCCCACATGATCGATGTAAAGCGGTAGGGTTGGTAAGAGCGAAGACAAGCTCGACCAGAATAATAAACCTGCTGTAAATAAAACCAGCAGGTTGCTCCGTAGTTCGGCATCAAAGGTATTAAATGCTTTCAAGGTAGATGCAATTGAATGAGTTTTTTGTTATTTGTCATTTGTCATTTGTCCTTTGTCATTTGTCCTTTGTCATTTGTTTTTTGTCTAGAGTCAACCAAATATTATTTACTTCTAACTATTTACTAATGACCAATGACTAATGACCAATGACCAATGACTAATGACCAATGACCAATGACAAATCAATACCATTGTTACCTTAGTTAACCTTTTTTGCTATCACCTCTCGCACGCGATAGATAGGCCTTCCTTGGGATTCATGGTATGTACGCATGAGCAATTCTGCCAAAAGACCGAAGCAAAACAACTGCACTCCGGTTACTAACAGGAGAACTGCCAAAATTAGCAAAGGACGATTGCCAATCATTTCACCTAAAGCCAATTTGACAAAAGTCAAGTAAATTCCGATCCCCGTCCCCGAAACCATTGAAATCAAGCCCAACAGCCCAAAAACGTGCATCGGACGGGTGAGGAATTTTTTCATAAACAGAATGGTTAACAAATCCATCAATACCCGGAATGTCCGCCAAATTCCATATTTGCTGCGACCAAAGCGGCGGGCGTGATGACGCACAGGTATTTCGGTAATTCTAGCTCCTTCGATATACGCCAAAGCGGGTAAAAATCGGTGTAGTTCCCCGTAGAGGTTCATATCTGCCAACAGTTCGGCGCGATAGGCTTTCAGCGAACAGCCATAATCATGAATATTCACGCTAGTAGTGCGGCGAATTAACCAATTGGCAATTTTGGAAGGAAGTAACCGATTTACGGCACCATCTTGGCGTTTTTGCCGCCAACCACTCACCAAATCGTAACCTTCATCTAGCTTTGCTAATAACATGGGGATATCAGCCGGATCATTCTGGAGATCAGCATCTAAAGTGATGATCGCTTTCCCGACTGCATAATAAAATCCAGCAGCCATCGCCGCAGTTTGTCCGTAGTTGCGACGCAAAATCACCACTTTTAAATTAGTACGAATTTGCGCCTCTTTCTTGAGAAATTCCCCGGAACCGTCTGTAGAACCATCATCCACGCAAATAATTTCATAATTTACCTGACTAGAGGATAAAGTAGATGCGATCGCTTCTAGTAAAAGCGGCAAACTTTCCACTTCGTCATGTATCGGTAACACCACTGAAACATCTGGGACAATTGCTGAAATAGCCCCATTTTCCTCACTTAACCCTTGATTAACCAACCCACTCCTCATATACCTGTGCGCCCTCAGCGTCTCTGTGGTTCGTAACTCTTGATAACTCTACCAGCACCTCGCAGCTGCTGATAGTACGACTGACTAACCGCATCTCCCTGTTCCGAGAGAATATCAATCCCGATCCCATCCCGTCCCTGATCTTTCCCAGAACTATGGATGTAATAACTATCTGCCAAATAAAGTCCCACATGGGTTGCTTTTTGGCTAGTTCCAAAAAATACTAGATCCCCGCTTGCTAATTCTGCAATAGTAATTGGTTTGGTGAATCCTTCCTGTTGATAGGCATCTCTAGGTAGCCAAATACCCACCGAAGCAAACGCCGCCTGCATCAACCCAGAACAGTCATAATTTGGCCCAACCGTACCACCCCAAAGATAATAATTTGATTGTTGCATCGCTTTTTGGGTAAAGGCGATGACCTCTACTAGGAGTTTTTTAATTTCAGCTTCAGAAAATGTTGCAGCCTGATAAGGTACAGTAGCAGATTGTAATGAATCCAAATTGGAAAAGGATACCCATCCCGGATAGTCATCTTCACACAAACACACCTGAATCGCTGAATTTTGATGATTTGATGTTACCCATAAATGTCGCCCAGATGCGGCTTGAGTTGCCAAGCGTGTACATTCAGGAGAATCATATAAATTCAGGTCAGCTAAACACTGATACTCCCCTGATTTTGGATTTTGGATTTTGGATTTTAGATTAAAGGACATTATTAGAGAATGATTTTTTTTAATAGAGACGAACAACTCGAAAATATTGGTAATGGCATTTTAGATGCAACTTGGGCAGCATTTCCGACCTTAGCCCGGAATCAAATTGCCCTAACTTGGGTTGTTTACGATCCCCCAGTGCTAGTAAATACTGGTGGGGCGCTGACTCCCAATGCTTTTTGGGATCATCCAGTTCGTGGTTTTACTTATCGTGGTGTTGAACGAATTTATCCCGCTAGTGTAGTCAAGCTATTTTACCTGGTGGCGGTAAACGAATGGCTAGAAAAAGGCATGAGTCAAACCTCCAAAGAGTTGGAGCGAGCCTTACGGGATATGATTGTCGATTCTAGTAATGATGCTACCAGCTTGGTTGTGGATATTTTGAGTGGCACTACATCAGGGCCAGAATTACCAACCGGGCCCTTTGAAACCTGGAAATATCAGCGTAATATTGTTAACCGCTATTACCAATCTTTGGGTTGGGAAGAATTGGAGACGATTAACGTCTGTCAAAAAACTTGGAGTGATGGCCCTTATGGACGGGAACGGGCGTTTGTGGGTGAGTTACTAGAAAATCGGAATATGTTGACCACAAATGCGATCGCTAGGTTACTGCATAGTATTGTAGGTGGAGTGGCGGTTTCAAGTGGGCGATCGCAAGCAATGATGGCTTTACTGAAGCGTCCTCTCAACGATTTGCCCACTGACAGAGAGGAAGATCAAGTAGCAGGTTTTTTAGGCGGTGGAGTGACTGAAAATGCTCAAATTTGGTCAAAGGCAGGTTGGACAAGTCAAGTTCGCCATGATGCCGCGTATATTGAATTACCAGAACAGCGCCCTTACCTCTTAGTGGTATTTACTGAAGGTAAAGCGCAGGCTAAGAGTCGGGATATTTTACCCTTTGTTTCTAAACTAGTTGCCGAAGCGATCGCTAGTTTATGACACAATACAGTTCAGTTAGCAGTCAAAATATAAACCTAGTACTGACAAAAAAGGTAGGAGGCAAGACGCAGGGGGCAGGATGAAAGAAGTATTAATAAGAACTTTAGTTGTGCTGGTGCGATCGCAGTTCCCCAAAAGTCTGGTTATCGGTGTCAGCCAGGAGTAATGTTGAAACGATTGGCAGATGCGATCGCTAATGGAGATTATGGCACAAGCGATCGCAGACATTAATCCTGAAACTATGTTACTTACCCAACCAGGCTTTATTCCCGAAGCATTGCGTTACGCAAAAAAAGCGATAATGCTATGATATTATAGGGAATGCATTAACATTTCCCTCAATTCACGACATTTGAATATAAAGTAGACACTCAAATGTGTGAATAAATACCTGGAGAGGTGTCCGAGCGGTTCATGGTGACGCACTCGAAATGCGTTTTGGGGAAACCCAACGGGGGTTCGAATCCCCCCCTCTCCGTTTTAAAAAATTACTGAAAAACTAGTACACTGTGGCGGAAGTTTGCCTATCTTTAACGAGTTGCTCAAGTAGGGGCAATTCATGAATTGCCCCTACTTGTCTAATTAATTGAGATGATATCTGGATTCAAACCGTGCTGTACTGGTTCATTATTTGCAACTGAGATGAGATGATGTTTCAGTGCTTACTTAGTCAAGTATTTCCCAAAAAACACTAAAATATACACAGCCAACACAGTTTTTTGGGATAATTGGGATAAACTAATGCCATCGTGTGAGGAGTGAACGATGGTAGATCGCAGCCTGGGGCGAGTACTCTCATTTAGTTTTATCAGCATTTGTTTATATCTGGGTATTAGTATAGGAGTCATTATCCGGCTTGGGCAATCACAGCGATTAAACGCTGCTACTACACCTACTGAGCCGGTGCAATTTCCATTAGCTATCCCTAAACTTACGCCATCAACAACAGAACAAAAAACCTTTCCAAATACTATTACCATCAAAGCCGTTGGAGATATTATTCCCGGCACTAATTTCCCCAACCATAGATTACCTCGTTTTCGAGATCAATTATTACCAAAATCAGTGAGAACTCACTTGCAAGGATCTGATATTTTATTTGGTAATTTTGAAAGTAGTCTAACTAATCATCCCTATACTGCCAAAGATATTAGTCGAGGCCAAGTCTTTGCCTTCCGCTCTCCACCTGCATACGCCAAGCTCTTTGCTGAGGCTGGTTTTAATGTGTTCAATATGTCGAATAACCATGCAATGGACTTCGGCCATGTAGGATTCAAAGATACAAAGAAAAATCTTGAGGCTGTGGGCATTGCAACATTAGGTCATAAAAATCAAATTCTTTATTTGGAAGCTAACAATATCCCTGTAGCTATGGTTGGGTTTTCTCCTTATGAAATGTATAATTCCATTCATAATTTAGGAGCAGCCCAAGCACTCATAGCAGAAGCCAAAAATAAAGCCAATATTGTAGTAGTCTCGATGCACGCTGGATCTGAGGGAACCGGGGCGCTACACGTTAAGAATCAGACAGAGTTTTTTTATGGAGAAAACCGAGGTAATTCGATCAAGTTTGCTCGAAACATGATTGATGCGGGAGCAGACTTAGTGCTAGGACATGGGCCTCACGTTCCGAGAGCGATGGAAATTTATAAAGGAAAAATTATTGCCTATTCTTTAGGAAACTTTTTAGGATATCGGACTTTATCTACAAATGCCCAAACAGGTGACTCAATGATTTTAGAAGTTAAACTCAACCCGGCAGGAGATTTAGTATCAAGTAAAATTATTCCTGTTCGGATGGATAGACAGGGAATCCCTCAGATTGATCAGAGTTTTCGGACTGTTAAACTTATGCGTTATTTGAATAATCAAGCTTTTCCCAAGAATCCGGTGAAGATTAATAAGAAAGGGGAAGTTGTTGTACAAAATAGGCTTGCTCCTCGCTAACCCTCTTTAAAATAATTCGTAATTCGTAATTCGTAATTCGTAATTCGTAATTCGTAATTAGTTAAGAGAGGAGCCAGTACTATGCTGGATTCACTGCGCTGCTTCACCAAAATCCCAAATTAACTAGTTATTGATTTTGT
Organism: Nostoc sp. CALU 1950; assembly: GCF_051172895.1. Classification (NCBI taxonomy): domain Bacteria; kingdom Bacillati; phylum Cyanobacteriota; class Cyanophyceae; order Nostocales; family Nostocaceae; genus Nostoc; species Nostoc sp. CALU 1950. Next base: position 9,093 of record NZ_JBDNJQ010000124.1, read on the forward strand.
AGCTTTTCCTCAAACTTTTGAACATTCTGGGGTTGAATATTGGTTGGTGTATTTTGCTTTTCCAGTGTTGGTACTACTACAGCAGAAGGATCTGATTGTCTGGATTCCTTTGGTGGCAATGGTGGTATAACCACAGGGTTTGACGGACTCACGGGTTGAGGAGATACAGAATCTTGATTAGAAGCGGGTAAGTTATTTTGGGGCAAGGGTGCGGGAGAAGCATTCCGAGATGAGCGGATTGCCCGTAGTTTCTCCACTAGCGAGGGTGTGGGTAAAACACTAGGTGAAGGTGTAGATTCTTCAGAATTGCCGCTTTGTGATTCTTCTGTAGGGATGCTACGGGGAGATTCTTCTTGGGAAGAACGACGATTGCGCCGACGTTGTTTGGAATTAGAGGCGGGTGCTGATTCGGTTTTTGAGGTGGTGTTAGTGTTTTCACCCGGAGATGACGATGTACTATTGAAGTCAGGTACTTTCGCGTCTGGTTGTTGAGTGGGCTGTTCAAAAAGCGGCTTTGCAGTTGGCTGCTGCTGAGATTTGGGTAATATGCTCGTGATCCCAAAACCTGCCGTAGCAGCAACTAGGGCTACACCTATACCAATAAATACCTGAGATGACCCCAACTTTTTAGCCAGTACAGGTTCCTTAGCGATGCCTGGGTTAGGCTGCGCCAACGCAGATGGTCTATGAATACGATTTTGGCCAGTTTTTCCAATTAAAGTTGCTGCCTGCTGTGCAGATAAATTAACAGTTGGCACTGCGTAAGTGGGTAAAACTTGCGGTGTTCCATTCGCCCCATTTCCAGGTAGCAATTGCAGCCACTCAGCAACTGTTGCTGGCCGAAAACGAGACTCTACCGCCATACCGCGCATTACCGCCTGGTTGACAGCAGCGCTCAAATGTGGTTGCAGTTCGCGGGGGGAAGGCATTTGCTCGCGATCGCGCAATAATGCTGGCATGGGAACTTGGGCTGTTAACAGTGCATACAAGGTTGCTGCTAAACCATAAACATCTGTGGCGGGTGTACGCGGCGCTTGCGTCAAGTACTGCTCAATGGGAGAATACCCTTCAGAAACCAGACCTGTGTGAGTCTGCCTCACACCCCCATTAAATTCCCTGGCAATGCCAAAATCAATTAATACTACTTCCTGCGTTCCCAGGCGAAGGATGATATTATCTGGTTTGACATCACGATGTAACAAACCATTGTTGTGTACTACCTGCAACGCTGCCCCAATTTGCCGGATGTAATGAATTGCTGTGGCTTCTGGCAAAGGTATTCCTGGTAATACAAATGCGTCTCCCAAGGTTTCGCCAGGAATGTATTCCATTACCATATAAGGCAGTCCAGCTTCCACAAAAAAGTCACTAACTCTGACTATATTTGGGTGAATACACGTAGCTAATCGTCTAGCTTCATCTTGGAATTGGCGCTCGAATTTGGCAAAATCAGGATGTTGTCGCAGCCGTTCATTGATGGTTTTCATCACCACCTCCTGACCCAAGTAGTGATGCGTAGCTTTAAAGGTAATGCCAAAGCCACCCTGCCCTATTTCTTGAATTAGGGTATATTTTCCATCCTGCAAAATTGTGCCTGCTAACATAAAGAGTCCTGAGTCCTGAGTGAGCAGATAAGTAGCGAGTCCTGAGTCTTGAGGGATTTCCCAAAAATTTTCCCATATTTTTATCAAGCAGGGTTCTTGCCTGTCTATCCTACGGGATGATTTCGTTGTTGGAATTCCTGAAGTGAGAAAGACCTCCCCATGATCACAACAGTTTTATCTTTCTCAGATGATAGCGCGGGAATGCGGCAAGCCTAAAGCGGAAGACGAGCTAATACCAATTTTGTATGAACTCCCATCTTGGCATTACCAATGGATAGAGAAGAAATTTCTTCTATAACAGTCATGAATTTATACCTGATTCATGAAAATTCTGATTCAATTGCTCCCCAACTTGCCTAATTGTATAACTCCTGAAATATAACCTACGGTAATTTTATCGGTAAAAAGTATAATAAGCTCTAATCATCACTAATTCTATCGGCAACCCGTATATTATGGATGAAGCAATAAAATCATCTACTTCAAAAGACAGATTTTGAATTAATCAAGCAATATCTTTTGATATTTAGCTAATTTTGCCGTTTTTATTTGAACATCTTCTCAAAGCTTGCTCCCTTAGAGTATTTACCAAGCTGGAAGACATTAGAAAGTCAAAAGGAGTGAATGTGATCAACGCCATACAGATTAACGAAAACTTGACAACTACGGGACAAGTCATACCAAAACAGCTTGAGCAAGCTATTCAAGAAGGTTTTAAATCCGTTTTAAATTTGCGATCGCCTGATGAACTAGGATTTTCTAAGGATGAGCAAAAAGTCGCGGAAGCATTGGGGCTGTATTATCAAAATGTTCCACTCAAGGTGGATCTGAAAAATTTGAATGAAGAGGTGATCACCAAAATCCTCACAACACTCGAACAAATCCCGAAACCAGCGGTTGTGCATTGTGCCGCCGGGATGCGATCAACTGGAATTGCGCTATTGAGTATCGCTATCCAGGAAGGATTAACACCAGAGGAAACCTTAGCAAAAGCGAGGAATCTGGGCTTTGGATTCTTTGAACACGCTGGCGTTAGTCCCCGATTGAAGGAATTATTTGTGGACTACGTTAACAAACACAGTAAAATAGCTGTACCTGCTAGCTGATCTTAAGTGTTAGTGATTTTTAATTGTTATGTCCGAATAGATTAGACGGCTGCTATACAAATCATTAAATTAAAAACTGCTCTTGCCGAAAGTAGACAAGAGCAGTTTTTAATCGCAAAGCCCAAAATAAGAATTTAGGCATCTTCAAGTTCAAATTGAGCTACCGTAACGGCGTTCAAAGCGAAAGCTAAAACTAATGGCATCGGCGACTGAAACCAAAAGGTAAAAAGAATAGCTAGGATTGTGCCAATTACTGCTGACATCGACCACAGTCGTTCTTCAATAGTCAGTCCTTTTTCGGCTTTAATCAATCTAAGAACATGAACTGGGATTGGTTCTGGCATTACCCCACCCGGAGGGAATGCCCAGAAGTTGTTACGTCGTTCGACAAATAAATCTGTCCAGCCATTTTCTTGGCACCATGCCTCAATCCATTGAAGTGAGTAATGATTCATCATCGGGTTTCGGAGTTTGGTTTGTGGAAGTTGTGTACTTGGTGAATGTAAACTCTTGGAGATTCCTGAAGAACTAACTAATCGCTATAAAATTAACGCTAATTATCCAACTTTTAAGCTTTGTTAAGCAATTGAGACGCATATAATTACGCTCAAACCTTGCTTTCATTAATTAAAAGACTAACAGTTGATCGGGGCTGTTGAATTTAAAAGACAATAAACTTTACTTGAGAAATTGAAAGTCAAGAAACGTAAATAAGTTGGTGAGTATTACTGCTCAATAAAACTCTTTATATCCTGAAATTTAAATCTAAGAATAAAGAATTGTGAACAAATCAATAAGCGTAGACATAGTTCGTTATGTGGATTGCTTTATCCAGCTAAACTATTCCTTTAGAGTTAGAAATCTTAAGTTTTACCTGCATCAAAAGCGATAGGTTATCCTCCCCGTCTATGTTTTGCTAAAGCTTGCTTGCTGTGACAGGTAACTTATACTTAGTCATTGTGATCTATTGTCGCGATATTTAATTTTAGTGCGATCGCAGATTGCTGCTCTCTACCTCAAGTAGCACGGATAATTTTGCTCAAGGTGAGAAGCTGATGCTCTTTTTGCGTTACAAAATATTAAGCAACGGAAATACACGTTCTCCAAGTCCAGTAGTCAGGCTGCGAGTCTCAATTAGGATGATCCAGTCTTACTAATATTCAAATGCGGTAATAAAATGCAGCGATTAGACACCAAATTAGCTCTCGATATGTTTTGGCGCCAAGGGTTGGCGTTCCTTCTCGGAATTATTATCTGGTGCGTGGCTGATCCCGCATTGGCAGTAGACTGGACTCATCCCCTTTCATTTAGTAATGCAGAGTTGTCAAGACGTGATTTTTCTGGTGAAAGCTTGCAAGCTGCGGAGTTTTCTAACGCCAATATGGAACTGGCTAACTTTTCAAACGCTGACTTACGGGGAGCAGTCATGAGCGCTTCGGTGATGACAAAAGCAAATCTCCACGGAGCGGATTTAACGAATGCAATGGTCGATCAGGTAAACTTGACTAAGGCGGATTTGAGCGATGCAGTTTTCAAAGAAGCTCTTTTGCTCCGCGCCATCTTTAATGATGTGAATATAGACGGTGCAGATTTTACAGATGCAATTTTGGATAGGGCACAAATCAAAGAACTGTGCGCGAAAGCCAGTGGTGTGAATTCCAAAACAGGCGTGCAAACTCGTGATTCTTTAGGATGTCAATGAAACGTGTTGGTGTAATTGGTGGCGGACAACTTGCCTGGATGATGGCGGATGCAGCACAGAAGCTAGGAGTAGAATTAATAGTACAAACTCCAAGCGTTCACGACCCGGCCGTGTCAATCGCTCAGGAAACTGTTTTTGCGCCAGTTGATGATGCAAATGCTACGGAAATATTAGCTCAAAAATGCGATGTCATCACCTTTGAAAACGAATTTGTTAACCTGCAAGCTTTATCTGGGTTAGCACAGCAAGGCGTTTGTTTCCGTCCCAAATTAGAAGCTTTAGCTCCTCTTTTAGATAAATATCATCAGCGTTGCTATTTACGCGACTTGGGCTTACCAGTTCCTCAATTTTTCGCCCTTGACGAGGTGGAAAATATCAAATCAAAAATAGAATATCTAGGTTTTCCAGTAGTTTTGAAATCTCGCCGTCATGGTTATGATGGTCAAGGTACTTTCATAATTCAGGATTTTGCTACTTTAGAACAAAAGTTAAGTGATGAAAGCACAACAAAGACTTTAAATCAATCACTATTCTTGTTAGAAGAATTTGTCCCTTTTGAACGGGAACTAGCAATTATTGCAGCTCGTTCTGTAGAGGGAGAAATTGTCACTTACCCAGTAGTGGAAACCCAACAAGAACAACAAGTATGTCGGCGGGTGATTGCGCCAGCCGAGATTAGGCCTAATCAAGTAGCAGAAATCCAAGCGATCGCACATACTCTATTAAATAGCCTAGAAGTAGTAGGAATTTTTGGAATTGAGCTATTTCTCAGTGCTGATGGCAAAATCCTGGTAAATGAAATTGCGCCCCGTACCCACAATTCTGGGCATTTTTCTCTTGACGCTTGCGAAACTTCTCAGTTTGAGCAGCACCTCAGAGCCGTTTGTGGTTTACCTTTAGGAAATCCAGCTTTGCAGTGTGCTGGTGCTGTAATGGTCAACCTGCTGGGGTATGAAAATTCTCACAGCGACTACCAAAACCAGCGTCAACAAATAGCGGAGATTCCCCAAGCGCAAGTTCACTGGTATGGGAAGACAGAATCACGTCCTGGGCGGAAGTTGGGACATGTCACTGTTTTGCTGGATAATCAAAATCAAGAATCGGCGACTGCATACGCCAACGACATCGCCCACACCATAGAATCTATCTGGTATCCCAGGTAAATTGAGCAGAAACTTTTGATATTGAACACACAACATCTTTTGAAAAGCTATAATGAGTGAGTTGCACTACGACGTTGGTGACTGCCATCAAGTTTTTTGATCTATGCCTTTAATGACAAGGGAGTCAACTGTTCTCGTGGCAGTATACCGGGCATGTACCCGGAAACTTTAAACGAGGAATTTAGGTTCCCACCTGGATAAACCCAGGTCATAAACTTAGGTAAAACGGCGTCGCGGTGAACTTAAAATTATTAGCTCCCAAAGTCAGTTAGAATTTGGGAGCTTTAATTATCTAACAGAATTCAGGAGTCAGAATTCAGAATGAATTCTGTACGAAAAAGTGGATAGCGCAGCGTTAGCGAGTATTTTCGAGTCGCGTCTGAATAACTGGGTTTAAGACCCCACCAAATTGAAAATTTGGTGTGCAACAATTCTGTGGCGGATCTGAATCCCCCACTGATTTATTCTGAATTCTGAATTCTGAATTCTGTATTCTTCTTAAATTAAATCAATTTAAAATAAGCGAACTGACAGTAAAGATTGCCATGTTTTTGGGAAACCTAGATACTGAGGTCTCAAGAATTAAGCCGTATGGTCAGCATTCCCGGATATCACATTAGCAAAGAACTCTACAACGGTTCTCGAACCTTGGTTTATCGCGCTAATCGAGAAACTGATCAAAAATCTGTGGTGATTAAGCTGATGAAAACTGCTTATCCCAGCTTCAGCGAATTGGTACAGTTTCGCAACCAGTTTACTATTGCCAAAAATTTGAATCTACCTGGAATCATCCAAACCTATAGTCTGGAACCCTATCAGAATGGCTATGTGTTAGTGATGGAAGACTTTGGGGGAATTTCTCTAAAGCAGTGGCAAGACAAAGTAGAGAATAGGAGAATAGGGGAAACACCACAAGCTTTAATTGAGTTTTTACAAGTAGCGATCGCACTGTGCAATACATTAGATATTCTAATTCGTTATCGGATCGTTCACAAAGATATTAAACCTGCCAATATTTTAATTCATCCAGAAACTAAAGAAGTTAAGTTAATTGACTTTAGTATTGCATCTTTATTACCACGAGAAACTCAAAGCCTCATGAGTCCTAGTGTATTAGAAGGGACACTTGGCTATTTGTCTCCAGAGCAAACTGGACGGATGAATCGGGGGATTGATTACCGAACTGATTTTTATTCTTTGGGTGTCACTTTTTACGAATTATTAACAGGGGAATTACCATTTAAATCGCACGATCCGATGGAATTGGTGCATTGTCATATTGCCAAACTTCCACCACTTTTAGGGGAGAGGGAAGAGGGGACAGGGAATAGGGAAGAGATTCCTCAAGTTCTTTGTGACATTGTGATGAAATTGATGGCAAAAAATGCCGAAGACCGCTATCAGAGTGCATTAGGACTGAAATATGATTTAGAAAATTGTTTAGCTCAACTCAAGGAAACGGGGAAAATTGTAAGTTTCCCAATTGCTCAACGGGATGTGTGCGATCGCTTTATTATCCCAGAAAAACTCTATGGTCGCGAGCATGAAGTTGAAACTCTGCTCAAAGCATTTGAACGCGTTACCAACAATCAGACGGAATTAATGCTGGTGGCTGGTTTTTCTGGTATTGGTAAAACAGCAATTGTTAACGAGGTTCACAAACCCATTGTCCGGCAGCGGGGCTACTTCATTAAAGGCAAATTTGACCAATTTAATCGTAATATTCCCTTTTCCGCTTTTGTGCAGGCATTTCGAGACTTAATGGGACAATTACTGAGTGAAAGTGATGTCCAATTGTCAACTTGGAAAAATAAAATTTTACAAGTGCTGGGGGATGAGGGGCAAGTCATTCTTGAGGTAATTCCAGAACTAGAACAAATTATTGGTCAACAACCACCTGCAACGGAACTTTCACAGAGTGCAGCCCAGAATCGCTTCAATTTACTCTTTCAAAAGCTCATTCAGGTATTCACCACAAAAGAACATCCATTAGTAATTTTCCTCGATGATTTGCAGTGGGCTGATTCTGCATCACTCAAATTGATGCAATTGTTAATGAGCGAATCAGGAAGTGGCTCTTTACTTTTAATTGGGGCTTATCGAGATAATGAAGTATCTACCGCGCATCCGTTGATGTTGACTTTAACGGATATTCGCAAAGCCAATGCGACAATTAACAGCATTACTTTAGCCCCGTTAAGTAAAGCTAGTTTAAACCAATTGGTGGTTGATACCTTGAGTTGTTCGAGTAAAACTGCCCAACCACTAACGCAACTCGTCTATCAAAAAACTCAAGGAAATCCATTTTTTGCAACCCACTTTCTCAAAGTATTATATGAAGATGGGCTGATTACTTTTAATTCCGAGCTAGGGTACTGGCAATGCGATCTTGTTGCTGTGAAAGCACTTGCCCTTACCGATGATGTTGTAGAATTCGTAGCGCTACAGTTGCAAAAGTTGCCAGATGCAACGCAAAATATGTTGAAATTAGCTGCATGTATTGGCAACCAGTTTGATTTGCTAACCTTAGCAATTGTTTCTGAACAATCGGAAACCGAAACGGCAGCATCTTTATGGAAAGCTTTGCAAGAAGGGTTAGTTTTACCTACTAGTGAAGTTTATAAATTTTTTCAAGATGGTGAACATAATTCTGACTCAACCCCCTTAAATTCTAATTTCCAAGTCCCTATCTACAAATTTTTACATGATCGTGTGCAGCAAGCGGCTTACTCTCTAATTCCAGATGAAGAGAAACAATTTACCCATCTTAAAATTGGTCAATTACTCTTGCAAAATACCTCTGAGTTTCAGCAAGAGGAGCGTATTTTCGAGATTGTCAGTCAGTTAAATCGAGGAATACTGCTAATTACCCAACCGGCTGAACGTCAACAATTAGCTCAGTTAAATCTGAATGCTGGTCGAAAAGCGAAAGAAGCTACCGCTTATGGTGCAGCAATTCATTACTTCTATTCTGGAATGCAGCTGCTACCGATTAATAGTTGGGAAATCGCCTATGAATTGACTCTAAGTTTATATCAAGAAGCTGCCGAAGCTGCTTTTCTCAACAATGAATTTGAGCAAATGGAATCTCTTATTCAGGTTGTCATCGAAAAAACAACCACCTTACTAGATAGAGTGAAAGTTTATGAAGTGCAACTCCAAGCTTATCAGGTGCGGAATCAATCATTCAAAGCGATCGCAACTGGGCGTGAACTTCTGGCTCAACTTGGGGTAACATTACCTGAATCAGTAACACCACCAGACATTCAGCAATCTGTAGTCAACACGCTCTCAACCTTGGCTAGCAGAAGTATTCAGGGCTTAGTTGATTTGCCATTGATGAATGATCCCAAAGCTTTAGTTGCTTTACGGATTATGGCTAGCATCGCTCCCGCCATCCATCAGGCTGCGCCTTATCTGTTCCCAATTATTGCCTGCGAAGAGGTGAATGTATCTCTTAAATACGGCAATGCACCACTTTCTGCACCAGGGTATGCAGATTTTGGAATTGTACTTCATATTTGTAACCAACTCGAGTCAGGCTACGAATTTGGCCAGCTAGCTTTAATGCTTGTGGATAGACTTCAAGCAAAATCTGTTCAAAGCATGACTCTATTTAAGGTGGGTGCATTGAATCAATTTAATAAACAACATATCCGCACCTCAATTAGTTTATTACAGGAATCCCATAGTCTTGGATTAGATACAGGCGACTTTTTTCATGTGCTGGCATCGATGATTTTTAAGTTATTCTATGTCTATTTAAGTGGCACAGAAGTTCTGGAAATCCTGTTAGCAGATATCAAAGCCTACGAGTCTAATTATGTCAAAAATCAACGCTTATTAAATTGGTCTAATATCGTCTCTCAAACCATTAAAAATCTCACCGAATATAGCGACTATCCAGACTTCATCATTGGTGAAGATTGTCAAGAAGAAGAACTCTTATCTGCGCTCCTCCAAGAAAAGGACGAATTAACACTCCATATCTTTTTCTTAAGTAAGTTAACACTCAGTTATTTGTTTGAAAATTTTCCGGCGGCAGTTGAAAATGGAAATCAGGGAGAGCAATACCTCAACGGTGGTGCAGGAATGCTATCTGTGCCTGTTTTCTACTACTACGATTCTCTGTCTCGTCTGGCTGTCTATGCAACAGCTGAACCATCTCAACAAGAACAATTACTCTTAAAGGTTGGCGAAAACCAGGAAAAATTGCAGTTTCGAGCCAAATTTGCACCGATGAATTTCCAGCACAAATTTGATTTGGTGGAAGCAGAACGCCATCGGGTTTTAGGCGAAAAAATAGCAGCAATAGAATTATACGATCGCGCCATAACTCTAGCGAAAGAAAACCAATATATCCAAGAAGAAGCCTTGAGCAATGAGTTAGCTGCCAAGTTCTACCTCGACTGGGGCAAAGAAAAAATCGCCCAAGTTTATATGCAAGAAGCTTATTACTGCTATGCTCGTTGGGGCGCTAAAGCCAAAACTGAAGACTTAGAAAAACGCTATCCTCAACTCCTGGCTCCCATCTTACAAGGGCAGCATCATCGCTTTCAACTGAGTTCAACTGTCGATGCATCATCATTTCCACATCAAACCATCCACACAAACCTTTCTAGCAGCAGTATTTCGGAAGCCCTCGATTTTGCCACCATCTTTAAAGCCGCACAAGTTCTTTCTAGTGAAATTCAATTAGAGCAATTACTCACTACCCTTTTGCAAATGGTGATGGAAAATGCTGGGGCACAAAAAGCTGCATTACTTGTACTCCAACAGGGCGACTTAGTGGTTGAAGCTGTAGCCACCATTAATGAAGGAGTCACTCTGGTATCTGTACCATTGTCAAGCAGCGAAGGCATTCCCATTACACTGCTAAACTATGTCAAACGCAGCTTAAAAACTGTTGTGCTAGATGATGCAACAGCACAAACTGATTTTATTGCCGACTCATATTTCATACAGCAACAACCTAAGAGTGTGTTGTGTACGCCGATGTTAAATCAAGGTAAACTCATCGGGCTGCTATATCTAGAAAATCCGTTGACAATTGGTGCATTTACAAGCGATCGCACCGAAGTTATCCAACTGCTATGCACTCAAGCTGCCATTTCTCTAGAAAATGCCCGTCTTTATCAAGAATCTCAAAATTATGCCCAACAGTTAGAGCGATCGCTTGCTCAACTTCGTGCTAGTGAAGCCCGCTTCCAGAAACTCGCTGATAATATTCCTGGGGCAATTTACCAACTATGTTTAAATGCTGACGGTTCAGCTTCAATGCCCTACGTCAGTTCTGGCTGCTACAACCTTTATGAGGTGACAGCAGAGGAAATAATGACAGGAACGCAGAGCCTTCGTTCTATGGAACATCCAGATGATTTTGCCAGCATTCAGCAGGCGATAATCTACTCTGCTGAAAACATCACACCATTTCGACACGAATGGCGAATTATCACATCTTCAGGAACCGTAAAATGGCTTCAAGGTGCATCCCAACCAGAGCGACAAGCTGATGGCTCGATTATATGGGATGGCGTAATCATAGATATTAGCGAACGCAAACTTGCTGAAGTCGCACTAAAAGAGTCTGAAGCTGATTTACGGCACAAATCTCAGGATTTAGAAGAAGCGCTGCAAAATTTCCAACAAGCCCAATTACAAATGGTGCAAAATGAAAAAATGGCAACCTTGGGTAACTTAGTTGCTGGAGTGGCACATGAAATTAATAACCCGATTGGGTTTCTCAAAGGCAGTGTCAACAATGCTGAAGAGTATATTCAAGACTTGCTTGCCCATATCCAATGCTACCAACAACATCATCCCAATCCAGCGATCGCAGTTATTGAGCATGGTGAAGAAATTGACCTAGAATTCCTGACTGAAGACTTACCAAAGCTAGTAGACTCGATGAAAGTGGCAAGCGATCGGATTAAAGACATTAGCATCAGCCTCCGCACCTTCTCCAGAGCCGATACAGCCGAAAAAGTTGCTTGTAATCTCCATGAAGGGATTGAGAGTACTCTGTTGATTTTGAAGTATCGCCTCAAAGCTAACGAAAAACGTCCAGCAATTGAAGTCATCACTGAATATGGAAAATTACCACTAGTTAAGTGCTTTTTAGGACAGCTAAATCAAGTATTTATGAACATCCTCGCTAACGCTATTGATGCCTTAGATACTTCCTGCGAGGGGCTTTCTTTTGCCCAAGCGCAAGCAAATCATCACCAAATACTGATTCACACCGAAGTATCCAGTGAGCAAAACATGGTGGTAATTCGCATCAAAGATAACGGTCAGGGGATGTCAGAAGAGGTTAGATCGCGGATATTTGATCACCTGTTTACAACAAAAGAAGTTGGGAAGGGAACAGGATTAGGATTAGCGATCGCTCGTCAAATTGTTGAAGAAACCCATGATGGGCAGTTGAGTTGCAATTCTGTGCTTGGCGAAGGAACAGAATTTGTCATTGAGATTCCAGTATTTTAACTAATTCGCGATTTTTCTCTCAATGCATAACACTTCTAACTTTTCAGTAGTGCAAAGAACAGCAATAGCATAATTCTACAAATCTGTATAACTTGATTCTAAATTAGGTATCGTTCAGAGTTAAGATTACACAATTGCGTCAAATTGTGGTTAAAGCTACAAAAATTGTTAAAACAACTAACTAATACCGTATTTCCAGCCTCGGTCTTCCGACTAGAGAGTGGTTTAACTTTTATTCATCAAGAAATTCCCACCACTCCTGTAGTTGTTGCGGATGTTTGGGTGCGTGCTGGAGCCAGCCTAGAGCCAAAACCGTGGTTCGGCATGGCGCACTTTTTAGAACACATGATTTTTAAAGGTACGGCAATGCTACCCCCTGGAATGTTCGATTCCAAAGTTGAAAACCGGGGTGGCGTGAGCAATGCGGCGACAAGCTATGATTATGCTCATTATTCACTCACCACAGCCGCTCCTTATTTAAAAGATACTCTCCCCTACTTGGGAGAACTCCTGCTGAATGCGGCAATTCCAGAAGATGAATTTAGCCGCGAACGAGATGTGGTACTAGAAGAAATTCGCTCTTGTCAGGACGATTCCGACTGGATAGGATTTCAAGCGCTGATTCAAAGCATCTATCCGCATCACCCTTACGGACGTTCGGTGTTGGGTACTGAGCAAGAACTGATGCAGCAATCGCCAGAAGCAATGCGCTGTTTTCACCGCACTCACTATCAGCCGGAAAACATGACGGTAGTAATTGCAGGGGGTATAGGCCAGGAATCGGCTTTGGAAATGGTAAATCATTCCTTTGCTGATTTTGCCGAACGCTCGAATTGTCCGCAGTTTGAGAAAGTGGCAAAGCCAGTAATAACAGGAATTCACCGCCAAGAACTGTGTTTACCACGCATAGAGCAAGCGCGATTGTTGATGGCGTGGCTTGTACCAGGAGTAGAAGAAATCCGCACTGGCTATGGTTTAGATTTGTTGTCTGTATTATTGGCAGAAGGGCGGACTTCGCGTTTAGTGCGCGATTTGCGAGAAGATTTGCAATTGGTACAGGGAATTTGCAGTAGTTTTTCTCTACAACGAGAATCAAGTTTATTTACAATTACTGCCTGGTTGGAACCAGAAAATCTAGAGGAAGTCGAGTCCTTGATTTGCGCTCATTTAGATGATTTGCAGACTACAGGAATTAGTGAACAAGAACTTGCTCGTACACGCAGGCTGCTATGTAACGAGTATGCGTTTTCTACCGAAACACCAAATCAACTTACAGGGCTTTATGGATATTACAATACCATCGCCCAAGCTGAATTAGCTGTGACATATCCCCAACAGATTCAGTCTTTTGATGCCAAAGAACTGCAAAAATTAGCTAAACAGTATCTCTCGCCGGAGAATTACGCGGTTACTGTACTTAAACCGTGTTAGTCATTAGTTATTAGTCATTAGTCATTAGCAAAAGACAAATGACCAATGACAAAGGACAAATGACCAATGACAAAGGACAAATGATAAATGACAACCTTGCTGCAAAAATCGCCTATGCATCGCACCGTATTGAACAATGGCATTGTCGTGCTGGTGGCAGAAAATCCGGCTGCGGACATTATTGCAGCGCGAATCTTTGTGCGTGCCGGTAGTTGTAACGAAAACCGGGAGCTAGCAGGGTTGGCACATTTGTTATCGGCAGTGATGACAAAAGGATGCGATGGACTTTCTAGCTTTGAAATTGCAGAAATCGTCGAGTCTGTAGGGGCGAGTTTAAGTGCCGATGCTGGCACTGATTATTTTTTGCTATCTTTCAAAACCGTAACATCCGATTTTGCGGAGATTTTAGCATTAGCAGGGCGGATTTTGCGATCGCCTACTTTTCCCGAAACTCAAGTGGAATTAGAACGGCGTCTAGCACTCCAAGATATTCGTTCGCAAAAAGAGCAACCGTTCACCGTCGCCTTTGAACAAATGCGGCAAGTAATGTACCAAAATCACCCATACTCTATGTCAGTGCTGGGAGATGAAACCACCATGAGCCGCTTAACTCGTGAGGATTTAGTAGAGTATCACCAAACTTATTTCCGTCCAGATAATGTAGTAATTAGTATTGCTGGTAGGGTTACACCTACAGATGCAGTGGCATTGGTGGAAGAAGTTTTTGGTGATTGGCAACCTACAACCCAAGCACTGCCAATACTGAATTTACCTGAGATTAAGGTGGAACCGCAGGTAAGGGTAAAGCCAGTACAGACACAACAATCAATTGTGATGCTCGGTTATTTGGGAACAGCGGTGAGTTCAGTTGACTACGCCCCACTGAAGTTGCTGTGTACCTACTTGGGAAATGGGCTTTCTAGTCGCTTGTTTGTGGAATTGCGGGAAAAACGAGGTTTAGCTTATGAAGTATCCGCTTTTTACTCCACAAGGCTATTTCCAGCCTCCTTTGTGGTTTATATCGGTACAGCACCGGAGAATACCAGCATTGCCCTAGAAGGACTGCGTACAGAAGTAGATTTACTCTCAACGACCGAAGTATCCGAAAGCGCACTCCAGGCTGCGAAAAATAAGATTCTGGGGCAATATGCCTTGGGTAAACAAACGAATGGGCAAATTGCTCAGATATACGGCTGGTATGAAATTTTGGGATTAGGAATTGATTTTGACACCAGATTTCAAGAATTGATTGCGGCTGTGAGTGCCCAGGATGCGATCGCCGCAGCTTGTAAGTATTTAAAAGAACCTTACTTGTCTTTAGTTGGGCAAGAAGAAGCAATTAATCGTGCGATCGCATCATAGACTTGCTCTAATTCCCTGCTTTTTGAGAAGGGTTAGAGAGCAAGCCTATGGGATTATGCGCGTAGCCCAGCAAAGACATCGTAAAATGAAGCAGCTGTTTTTTAGACCAAGCGGCTGTACCATTAGCATGAGAATATTCTGGGAGTAAATTCCATGCAAAGCGGCCTGACAGCAAGTATTTTGAGTTACTTAAAATTACTAGACCCAACTGTAAATCGCTGTAGAATGGAAAAACGGCAAAAGGGTTGGTGGCCAAAGAGGTCTAAATCTTTATCAGCCATTGAAATACTCTTGTTCTCCACTACGCCTCTGCTCATTGCCTCAACGGCTGTAGTATCGATAGCAGCACCGCAAAAAATTGCCCAAGTAAACCCTGGAAATAGTATCAACCGCCCTACCCTCAAAGTTGGTAGCCAAGGCGAACGTGTGGCCGAACTTCAAGCAGCTCTAAAACTTTTGGGTTTTTACTCTGGTGCTGTAGATGGTACATATAGTGAGAATACAGCCAGCGCTGTTTCCCGATTTAAACAAGCCGCTGGCTTGAATCCAGATGGCATTGTTGATGCCAGCACTTGGCAACGACTTTTTCCTAGAGAACCAGTAGTAGCATCAACAGTCCCTTCATCCCAGCCAAGATTTAACTCAGCTACAAATTTCCCTGTTCCAACCCAAGCTAGCAACCTCACTAATGTTGCAAATTCTAACCCCAACCCCCCCAGGCAAGCTGTAACGCAAGTTCCGACTAGCCCTGAACCAAGACCTGCGACTCCAAGACAAGCTGTAAGACCAGTTGCAACTAGCCCTGAACCAAAACCTGCGACTCCAAGACAAGCTGTAAGACCAGTTGCGACTAGCCCTGAACCAAGACCTGCTACCCCAAGAAAAGCTACAACTTCAAGCATACAGAAAACGCCAAATCGTACTACATCAACTACTCGAACTCAGCCAAACACAACTACCAAGCGAACCCCTGGTATTCAATACACCTCAGAAGGATTGCCTATTTTGCGTATAGGATTACGTGGTTCTGAAGTTGTAAAGTTGCAACAACAACTGAAAAAGCTTGGTTTCTTGAAAGGCGATGCCGATGGAGACTTTGGCGTGACAACGGAAACCGCTGTAAAAGCTGCACAAAAGCGCTATGGCTTAGAAGCTGACGGCGTAGTTGGTGGCTCTACCTGGGAGGTTCTTTTGCGGCGTTAACCGTATCCCTACTCTTCAAATTAAAGCAAAAGACGCGATGAATCGCCGTCTCTACAAAAGACCGATTATTGTAGAGACGG
>NZ_JBDNJQ010000125.1:0-25203 GCF_051172895.1 Nostoc sp. CALU 1950
GCGTGCTACTTCTCTTAGTAGCACGCCTTTTTTTAGAAAAATATTCCCTAGAAAACCTGACATTAGCTAGGATAATTAAGAATAGTAAACTTAAATAAATATTTTTAATATTTATTGTCAATCTCAATAATGAAAGTAGAACTCTCTAGAGATGCTAATCTTTTTTAAACAAAAATTCAGAACTTATACGGATATGATTCAGTATGAAAATTCTTAAAATGATATATCAATACTGCTTACATCACGATGAGGACTATGGCAACCCCCTTAAGTCATAAATATTAGCAGAAAACTAAAGTCTGCCAATAAAACTCTATGCTAAATGAAGAAGAATTCAGAAGTCAGAATTCAGGACTCAGAATCAAGACGCTCGCGGACTCGCTAACGCTGCGCTATCAGTCGGGGATTCAGACCGCGCAGGAATTGAAGACCACCAAATTTTCAATTTGGTGGGGGTCTTAAACCCAATTATTCAGACGCTCAATGACTCGCTAACGCTGCGCTATCCGCCAGTCATACAGAATTCAGAATGAATTCTGACTCCTGACTCCTGAATTCTGAATTCTGTTCGATAAATTATTTCATAGCATAGTTTTGCTATCTTCTCATCTTCCTTGCTTTTAATAATCTTGATTTAGACTGCTATATACCAAATGTATTTCCACTTATTCACATATCTGCTGACCACTATATAGCTAGCGTGGGTTTTTTAAGGGTTGGCTTTTTTACAAAAGGAACAAACTATGTCCCATCGGGAAGTTATTTCAAATAATCTTGTAAATGAATTTAAAACTTGTACCCAGTTGCAATATAATGGCAAATTAAATATTAAGAGTTCAAAAGGCAGCCAATGGACTTTTTACTATCGGCTGGGACGAATGGTTTGGGCAACAGGGGGAACTCATCCCTTCCGACGTTGGCGTAGACATATAGCTCAACATTGTCCGCAGATTGATGTTGATAAGTTACAGTTGCGTTTGCAAGACCTATCAATCGATTACTGGGATTATCGCCTTCTAGAAGTTTTGTATAAAAAACAGAAAATCCAGCGAGATCAGATTAACTCTATTGTCGATAACACGATAGCAGAACTATTATTTGACCTAGCTCTGCAAGGAAACTTTGCATCTATAAGTTGCAATCGCAGCCAAGAAGTTATCTTAGAAACTCCAATGAGCTTCACGAGTGCAGAAATGTCTGTAAAGCACATGCAAGACTCGTGGAAAATTTGGTCAGAAGCTGGTTTAGCAAATTTTTCTCCTGACTTAGCACCAATTCTGCGGCGACCAGAACAACTTGAGCAGATGGTAAGTCCATCTGTCTACAAAAACTTTGTGAATTTAATCAATGGCAAATTCACTCTGCGAGATTTAGCCATGAAAATGAAGCAGAGTGTACTACCACTCACGCGTTCCTTGCTTCCCTATATCCTTAAAGGAATAATTGAATTGGTGGAAGTACCTGACTTGCCTTTAGGAATTACTGAAGTCAACAATAACTCTACCACCACACAAGCAAAAAAGCGGATTGCTCCATTAGTGGCTTGCGTTGATGATAGCCCTCAAGTATGCAAAATGCTAGAGGATATTATCACTTCTAATGGATTAAGGTTTGTCAAGATTCAAGATGCTGTACAAGCTTTACCAATTCTCATTCAGGATAAACCAGACTTGATTTTCTTGGATTTGATTATGCCAGTTGCTAGTGGTTACGAAATTTGTACTCAGTTGCGACGAATATCTACCTTTTCCAACACGCCAATAATTATATTAACGGGTAGTGATGGTCTTTTAGATAGAGTTCGTGCCAAAGTAGTTGGTTCTACAGATTTTCTCACCAAACCTGTAGTGGCTGATAAGGTAATGGGTATAGTACGTAAATATTTACCTACACCGACTGTATTCACCGAAAAGAGTAAATCTAATTTAGAGGTTTGTAATTAGGAAGAATTAGAGGCTATTTTTTATTCTGAATTCTTCTGCAAAGATTATAGGCTTTTTCACCTCAGTAAAAATTAAATTATTGAGGTCAAACTATTTTAGATTTCAGCTTTACTCCAGCAATCAAGTCACTGGCTCTGTTAATTAATTTTAAATTTTGGATTTTAGATTCGCTTACTCTCAGGCATTTTAAATTTTGGAATTTTTGATTGAAAATTCTAAATTTGATGATAAAAATATTTTATATTCAAATACATATTAAGTTATGTTTATTACGTACTTTTTCTGAGGTTGATACATAAAGATTGAACCAAAATTAGACAAATACAAATTTTTGTATTTATAGCAGTCCTATTTGATTTGTGAAATATTGGTTAGGGCAAAGGGGTTAGGGCTAGTCTCTAGTCCCTTCCATGTCTTGTTTGGAAAATCATTTAGGATTTGGATATATAATTTGTTTACATTTTGAGAAAAATTTAACGAGTAATTACCATGAATACTGTTTTAGTTGTTGAAGATGGCTTAACAGATATGGAAATAATCAGCCGTTACTTACAACAGGCAGGTTATTCTGTGATGAGCGCCACTAGCAGTGAAGAGGCTCAAGACAAAATAGATAAAAATAAGCCAGACTTAATATTTCTCGACGTAATTTTACCGGGTAAAAGTGGCTTTGAAATTTGCAGAGAACTGAAAAATAATCCCAACACTAGCAAAATACCTGTGGTTTTTTGCTCTACAAAAAATAGTGATGTAGATAAAATTTGGGGTAATATGTTGGGCGCTGATGGTTATCTATCAAAACCGATTGATCGAGACGAGCTAGTGGTAATTTTAAAGCGATTACTTAATTAGTAAAAATGTCATAAATCAACAATCATTAGAAGTTACTATTTCTCAGATAGAACCTCTACAAGAACAAACAATAACTGTAAATAGTGGCTAAAGATAAATAATAAAGGACAAAGGATCAATAACTTTGGAAACACAGGAAAAGTTTTTAAGTTTTAATTTGGGAGTAAGTGATACAGCCGTAATTTCGTTACAACACATTACAGAAGTTTTGCAAGTGCCATTACCTGAAATATGTGCCGTTCCTCAAATGCCTAGTAGCGTTTTGGGTATTTATAACTGGCGTGGTGAAATGCTTTGGTTAGTGGATTTAGAGGCAATGTTAGGTTATCCTCCGATTTTGCAAGGGCCAAATTTACTTTCAAGAATGATGGCGATTGTTCTGGAAAACAAGGGTAAATATTTGGGTTTATTGGTGCGACAGCTTATAGATATTGAATGGCTAGATACTAAGGAAATGAAACCCGCAACTGCTGAATTATTTTATCCGAAAATATCACCTTTTTTACAGGGATACTTTATTAGTGATGCGGAGGACATGATTTTTAATTTAGATGCCACAACTATTATCCAATCTCCCATGTGGAGGATTCATAATTGAACATTTAGTAATGGTTAATTAGGAAGACTATCCCTAATCTGTAATGACCAAATGCCAAATAACTCTTAGCTGCCACATATCAAATTATTATCCATCACAAGTTTTGAGGTTAATCACATGACATTTCTGTATAACAGTAGCCAGGAAAATGAGCATCTAATCTCTGAATTAGAAAATCAAAATGGGAACGCTAATATAGCGAATATTGCTAGCAATGAAATAACTTTATTAAATGCGATCGCTCAGGAATTTAAAACTTGGCGGCGACAATTGCAAGACATCACAACTCACATGCGCCAAGCGCCAGACCTAGATACATTACTTAAAATCACTGTAGCGCAGATTAGAGAAAAGATTGGCTGCGATCGCGTCTTAATTTATCAGTTTACTTCGCGGGAATCAGGTAATGTTTTAGCAGAATCCAGAACACTAGGTTGGACACCGACTTTAGGCGAAAATATTCCCGGAATTATTTTTGGCTTATATACCAATCAAGACTATATAGAATCTGTAGTTATTGACGATATAAATCAGATACAACTTACACCTTATCAAAAGCAACTGCTAGATAAATTTCAAATTAAAGCTAGTTTGAGTTTGCCGATTTTAGTAGAAGGTAAAGTATGGGGATTATTGTCAGTAAATAATTGCTACTCAATACGACAGTGGCAAGAAGTAGAAATTAGTCTACTATCTCAAATTACAACAGAACTGACCTATAAATTGCAGAGCTTTGAATTCCAAAAAGAACAGCAACAGCGGATACTAGCAAAAAAATCGGTAGCTAAAGTCATCGACAAAATTCTGCGGGTATCAAATGTTGATAAGCTTTTTCAAACAACCACTCAAGAAGTACGTCAATTACTAAAATGCGATCGCGTCGGTGTATATCGCTTCAAACCTGACTGGAGTGGCGAGTTTGTAGCTGAGTCAGTGGGTAATGGTTGGGTAAAAATGGTAGGCCCTGATTTTTACATGGTCTGGGAAGATACCCACTTGCAAGACACTCAAGGAGGACGTTATGCCAAAGGTGAAACCTTTGTGGCCAATGACATTTATCAAATGGGCCATTCTCAATGTCACATTGACATTTTAGAGCAGTATGAAATGAAGTCTTACGTCATTGCGCCAATATTTTCTGGAGAAAAACTATGGGGTTTGCTGGCAGCTTACCAAAATTCTGGGCCTCGTGATTGGCAACCTTGGGAAGAAAGCTTTGTGACTCAAATTGGACTGCAATTTGGTGTGGCTATCTCACAAGGGGAATATCTGGAACAAGTGCAGACGAAATCTGACCAACTAGCTCAAATAGTTGAACAAGAGAAAGTTTTCACTAAAATAGTCAACCGCATCCGACAATCTTCAGATGTAGAAAGCGTCTTCAAAACAACCACTCAAGAAGTGCGTCAATCACTACAATGCGATCGCGTCGCTGTCTATCGCTTTAACCCTGATTGGGGTGGCGAATTTGTGGCTGAGTCTGTGGGTACTGGTTGGACAAAACTTGTAGGTCCTGATATTAAAACCGTTTTGGACGATACCTACTTGCAAGAAACTAAGGGAGGTAGGTATGTTAGAGGTGAAAACTTTGTTGTAAATGACATCTATGAAGTAGGGCTTGCTCCCTGTCACATTGAGATTTTAGAGCAGTTTGAAGCCAAAGCTTACATAATTGTTCCTATATTCTTCGGAGATAAATTGTGGGGCTTGCTGGCAGCTTATCAAAATTCTAGCTCCCGTGAATGGCAAACTTGGGAAGTTAACTTTTTGGTTCAGACTAGCTTGCAATTTAGCCTAGCTAAATCCCAGATCGACTATTTGGAATTAGTGCGGGTGAAATCTGATAAACTAGCTCAAATAGCGGAACAAGAAAAAGCTGTCACCAAGATCAGTAACCGCATTCGGCAATCTTTAGATGTAGAAGAAATCTTCAAAACCACCACTCAAGAAGTAAGACAATTACTGCGGTGCGATCGCGTCGCTGTCTATCGTTTCAACCCTAACTGGAGTGGTGAATTTGTAGCGGAATCAGCAGGTCATCTTTGGGTAAAACTGGTAGGCCCCGATATCAAAACTGTCTGGGAAGATACCCACTTACAAGAAACTCAGGGAGGTCGATATGTCCAGGGTGAAAGCTTTGCTGTAAATGACATCTATCAGGTAGGTCATTCTCCTTGCCACATTGAAATTTTAGAGCAATTTGAAGTTAAAGCTTATGTAATTGTTCCTGTATTTGCTGGGGAACAATTGTGGGGCTTGCTGGCAGCTTATCAAAATTCGGGAACTCGTGATTGGGAAGAATCGGAAGTCACTTTGTTATCACGCATTGGTAGCCAGTTAGGACTGGCATTACAACATACCGAGTATTTGCAACAAGTACAAGCGCAGTCAGCAAAATTAGCAGAAGCAGCAGCACGGGAAAAGGCAGCTAAGGAGTTACTACAACAACGATCTATTCAACTTCTAACAGCCCTTAGACCCGCTCTCAACGGCGACTTAACGGTACGCGCACCAATTACAGAAGACGAACTAGGAACGATTGCAGATGCTTACAATAATACTCTGCAAGCACTGCGGCAAATCGTTATTCAGGTACAAGGGGCTGCTCAACAAGTTGCCCAAACTTCTAGCAATAGCGATGCTTCACTAGCGGGATTGACCAATCTAGCGCAACAACAATCTGAGGAAATTACCGCAGCCTTAGGTGATATTCAACAGATGGTGGACTCTACTCAAGCTGTGGTCGCAAATGCCGAGTTAGTGCAACTAGCAGTGCAACAAGCCAATCAAACTGTAGAGTCTGGTGATACTGCGATGAACCTAACTGTAAAAGCAATCCAAGGAATTCGGGACACCGTTGCTCAAACCAGCAAAAAGATTAAACGCCTCAGTGAATCTTCGCAAAAAATCTCCAAAGTGGTGAATTTGATTGGTAATTTTGCCACACAGACAAACGTACTGGCTCTGAATGCTGCCATTGAAGCCACCCGTGCCGGTGAATATGGCAAAGGCTTTGCAGTTGTAGCTGATGAAGTCCGTTCTTTATCTCGCCAGTCAGCAGCAGCAACCATCGAAATAGAAAAATTAGTCCAAGAGATTCAAGCAGAAACCGGAGAAGTTGCAGTAGCGATGGAAATTGGCATTCAGCAGGTGGTAGAAGGTACAAATCTTGTCAGTGATACTCGCCAAAACTTAAATGCGATCGTTTCTGCAACTGCCGAAATTAGTCAACTAATCGAGCGAATTACCGCAGCGACCCAAAAACAAATGACGCAATCTGTAACAGTAACAAAATCAATGCAAGATGTAGCAGAAATTGCCAATAAAACTTTTGCTGAATCTCAAGAAATTGCTACTGTGTTCCAAGATTTATCAGGGATGGCGCAAGAGTTGTTAACAACTTCTAGCAAATTTAAAGTCAAATGAATTTTAGATTTTAGATTTTAGATTTTGGATTATGAATGAGGAGAATTTTAAGCGGAGAACAAAGCAGCTAGCATTGCGAGTAATCCGCTTAGTAGAAGCTCTTCCGCAGAGCCGAACGGCAGATGTAATTGGCAAGCAGCTAATCCGTTCAGCAACATCTGTGGGAGCTAACTATCGGTCAGCTTGTCGTGGTAAGTCAACCACCGATGTCATTGCTAAACTCAGCTTGGTAGAGGAAGAAGCCGATGAAAGTCTTTATTTGATGGAACTTATTGTTGAGGTTGGTTTATTACCACTGGAAAAAGTGAGCAATTTGATGTCAGAAAACACCGAAATTCTTGCAATGACAGTTGCATCAATTAAAACTTTACGTAACAAATCCAAAATCCAAAATTTAAAATCCAAAATATGATTACAGATAAAGAAATTCGCGAACAAGGATACATCTACTTTCTGGCTGAAGCCCCGGAATTAGTCCAAATTATTGAACAAGAACTTTTTAGCTTATCGGAAGGTTATAGCACTGCAAAAATTCACAACTTAATGCGAGCTACCCATACACTTAAAGGTGGTGCTGCTAATGTTGGATTAGAAGTAATTAAGATGATAGCCCATTTTTTAGAAGATGTATTTAAGGCTCTCTATAATCCAACAGTGGTAGTTGATGCCGAATTACAAACACTTTTATTACAAGCTTATGAGTGTCTGAGTATAGCATTAAATACTGAGCTAATCGGCAGTACTGTTAATGATGAAGAATTGCTTCACCGAGCAACTTCAGTCTTTGCACAGTTGCAAGAAAAGTTGGGTGATGCTTTTGGTGCTGAGTCTCATATTCCCACTTCTGAAGAATTGGGATTTGATATTGTGCAGTCCGTTTTTGAAGTGGGAGTAGAGCAACGTCTAAACAGTATTGCTGATGCTGTTAATAATCCACCAAGCAATACCGAATTGATTGAATTTTTACAGTCTCAAGCCGAAGTATTTTTCGGCTTGGCAGAATCTCTAAACTTACCTGGATTGGGAGAAATTTCCCAAAGGATTATGTCGGCTCTGCAAGCAAATCCCACCCAGGTGAAGCAAATTGCAGAAATTGCTCTTGCAGATTTACAACAAGCACAAAAATTAGTATTAGATGGCGATCGCACATCTGGTGGAAAACCTTCTCCAGGTTTACTAAAACTCACAATTGTGGAAAATCATGAGTTATCTGAAGAATTGCAAAACAATTCATCTACTGGCACATTTATCACCAATGAAGAACATTTTTACCAGTTTATCACTACATCTGATCACAATAAAAATGAATCGGTCAATCCAACAACTGCCAAGTTTTATTTAAAGGTAATTCGCTATATTTTTGGCTGGTTTAATCACCAGATGGAAATACCAGAAGCAGAACTAAGTTTGTCTTTACTAGTTCCCACATTAGAAATAAAAAGTTTACTTAAGTATATCGAAAGCTGGCTGAAAAAATTCCTTGATTTTGTCCAAGATGAAGAAGATAGTCAAAGTCTTTATATTTATAGACATGGTATCATCTTAATTATTTTATTTGCAGTTGCAAAATTTCAATATTCTCTTAAACCATCTGATGCCTACCTCTCAGTAATTAAAATCCTACAAAACCAAATTTATAAATTAGCAAAAGAATATAAAAATTATCCTCCTGTTACTGGCGAAGAGAAAAATTGGCTTGATAGTCCTAGACTACAAACACTGTTAGTTATTAAAGAGATATCTGTATCACCCCAAACAACTGATAACTTCCTAGAAGCGATATGGGGAGAAGAAGTGAGCCAAGATATTGCTGCGGAAGTCGTGACGTTCCAGACTGATGATTCTTCAGAAAAGCTTGATTCTTTAACTGTCAGTGAGCAGGTAGTTATCAATGTTTCTGAAACAGCTATTGAAGTCATGCCTGATTTGGCTACACACATCAACAAAGAAATAGAAGATAAATCACAGTATGTTCAAACTAAAAACTTTCGCCAACCTTCATTTATTCGAGTAGATACAGAGAGACTGCAACACCTCAATTATCTAGCAGGAGAATTGCTGATTTATCAAAAACGGCGTGGATTGCAAGATGAACAAGTCAAAGAAATAATTGAGCAATTAATACAGCAACTCACTAGACACCAAACAACTTTAAATGAATTACGCGATTTACCATTACAAATACAAAATATAAGCTCACAACAAACGCAAAGTTTTGCAGTGGATTTTGACTCCCTAGAAATGGATGTATATACAGAATTTCAGATGACATTGCATGAAGCGATAGAAGAGACACTGCAACTACAAGAAACCACAGAATCTCTCGACTTGCTTTTGACCCAAGCTGCTCAAATTAGTGACAAACAAGAAAATTTAACTCTTAATATTATAGATAGTTTAGTAGAAGCACGAATGTCGCCTTTGGGCAATATTCTAAATCGCTTCCCCCACATGGTAGATAAGTTGGGGAATGTTCATGCCAAACTTGTAGAATTGAAACTTATTGGTAGTGAAGTTCTAGTAGATAAAGCGATC
The DNA here is from genome assembly GCF_051172895.1 of Nostoc sp. CALU 1950. Taxonomy (NCBI): domain Bacteria; kingdom Bacillati; phylum Cyanobacteriota; class Cyanophyceae; order Nostocales; family Nostocaceae; genus Nostoc; species Nostoc sp. CALU 1950. Next base: position 9,355 of record NZ_JBDNJQ010000125.1, read on the forward strand.
GCAGAAAAGCTCTACGATCCCTTGTTACACTTAGTACGTAATGCTTTTGACCACGGGATTGAAGCTCCGCAACTTCGTCGAGAGCTTGGTAAACCAGAACAAGGTTTAATTGAAATCTGCGCCTATCATCAGGGTAGCCAAACTGTTATTGAGGTTAGGGATGATGGTCAAGGATTAAATTTAGACAGAATTCGTAGAAAAGCTGCTGAACTTTATCCCATACAAACTGAAGAAAAAACTAGAAGCTATGCTTCTAATTTGCCTGAATCTGAACTTTTAGATTTGATATTTGCACCTGGGTTTTCTACTGCTAATAAAGTGAGTGACATTTCTGGGCGTGGTATGGGTTTAGATATTGTGCGTACTCAGATGCACGCACTCAATGGCTCAATTTCAGTTCAATCCTTACCCAATCAAGGAACAATCTTTATACTCAAAATTCCTTTTTCTATGACTACAGAAAAATTAATGCTAGTTCAAGCCAAAGGTGTGGTTTATGCCCTACTTTTGGATAGTGTAGAAAAAATATTGATTCCCTCCGATCAACAGATTAAAGAAATTGAAGGGAATAAAGTCTTGCATTTGAACACAGACAATGATGAGACGATGGTCAGCCTTCGTCAACTTTCAAAGCTGATTGATTATAATGGTTCATTCTTTAATAGTGCTACTTCATACAACGCATCAAATGCTCACGATCCAAGCGTAGCAAAGAATCCGGTGCTTTTACTACGACGAAATCAGGGAAAAATTGCTTTAGAAGTTGACCAAATAATTGGTGAACAAGAACTGGTAATTAGACCTTTAGGAAATGCGATCGCACCACCAAAATATATTTATGGTTGTAGTAGTTTAGCCAATGGTAATCTCATCTTAGTGATTGATGCTTCGTTGCTGGTAAAGTCTAGCGAGATTCAACAAACAACACTTGATATCAGAGCGCTACCAGTAGCTTCGTCGTCAAATAAAAAAGTCTTGCCGATATCGGGACATACTTTTTCATCTACACCATTACTTACTGCATATACTTCCACAACAACTATAGAAACCCAGCCAAGTCAATCTCAAGAGCCAGATAATAAATCACCAAAAGTTGTTTTGGTAGTAGATGACGCAATTAGTCTCCGGCAAACTCTCTCTCTCACTCTACAAAAAGCTGGCTATCAAGTAATACAAGCCCAGAATGGCGTAGAAGCTCTAGAAAAGTTACAGTTACATCCAGAAATTCAAGTTGTTGTCTCCGATTTAGAGATGCCACGAATGAATGGTTTTGAGTTGTTGAGTAATTTCCGTCAATACCCCAATTTAGGCAAAATACCTGTAGTTATTCTGACTTCTCGTAGCGCGGAAAAACACCGCCAGCTTGCTCAGGAATTGGGTGCCAAGGCTTACTTGACTAAGCCTTATTTAGAGCATGAGTTTCTCTCTACAATTAAGGGGTTAATTAACAGTAATAGAGATGATTCTAACCATTTAGTCATGGTGACAAATTATTGATTAAGTAGTCATTAGTCATTGAGCAAACAGAATTTTGGTACATACTCCGCCCCTAGCTCTGCTTTTATGGTGGGCGGAAAACTTTCTTAATTATCGGACTAATTCAAACCACATTAAATAGTGGGTGTGGTATCTCAAGGACTAATGACTCTCGCGTTGCAGTTTGATATTTTTGGAAATACCATCGCCTTAATTACCAGGTAGATTATTTGGATCTACACCTAGAGAACGTAAATACTGCGCTAACTGTTCAGCCCGCGATCGCTCTTGTTGTGCCTGTTCTGCATCTGTCAAATAGCGATTTCCTCGCTCGTCATACCAACATAAAAACTCCTGTTGTATCCCGCCAATTACAGCTTGGTGTCGTCCTATACCTAAACCCACCTCTGGCATTAAATAGGGTTCACCTATTTGTAATTGGTAGTTTCCATCGAGCAACTTATACACTTCAAAGGGTTGATGTTGGTCGCGTCGCCAAAACTCAGGGTTATAAATTACGTAGTACAATACACCGAGTTTTCTGTAGATATCTAGCTTCTCGTCATATTCACCGCCTGGAGTATGGGATACCATTTCTAATGTGAATATTGGAACTATCCCATTTTCTTCCCAAACCGCGTAACTTTTGCGTGATTTACCACCCTTTTTCCGTTCTACTCCCAGACTTAAAAAAGCATCTGGGACTACAGGTACTCTAGGATTTACTCCTGTGGTGTGATACAGTCCCATATCTACTCCGAAGTACCAATCCATGCGATTTGCCCAAATGGAGTTAAGTAAAAAGAGTAAAATATTGGGCAAAAAGTTTTGATCTTCGTTATCCACTGGGGTATCGTCTGAACAGGGAAGTTCGTCGGTAGTTGGTAACGCATTTTTGAGATCGGGTGAGAGCATAACCGTTGTCTCGCTGGCGTTTAATGCCTTTATTATAAATGAGTGACCAAAAGTTTAACGTTTGGGTGTAGGTTCACCAAACTTAATTAAAAGTGCGATCGCAATACTAACTAGCAAAATTAACGTCATACTTAATGCTGAACCAAATCCCCAATTTTGGGTGGCTCCAAGAAACTGGTTATAAACTAACCGCGCCGCCGTCATACTAGAAGCACCACCGAGTAATTCTGGATCGACAAAATCCCCCAAGCCTGTGATGAATACAAGCATGGAAGCAGCTGCAATTCCCGGCAAAATTTGCGGTACAGTTACTTGGAAAAAAGTTTCCACAGGATTTGCACCTAAATCAGCTGCTGCTTCTAGCAACTGCTTGTCTAACTTTTCGAGAGAAGCATATAAAATCAAAACCATGTAGGGTAACAAGCTGTAACTCATACCAATCAATACAGCTTGACTCTGATTAAGTAATTGCAAAGTAGGCAAGCCTAAATTGCTGAGTAAACTATTCAATAAACCAGTAGGACGAAGAATTGTAATCCAAGCATAGGAGCGAAGTAAGGAGGAAGTCCACAAAGGCAAGACAAAGCTTAATAACAGCAAATTTCGCCAACGCTGTGGCGCTATCTGAGCAATCCAATAGGCGACGGGGAAGCCCAAAATTAAACAAATTATTGTGGTGCCAAACGCAAAAAATAGCGATCGCCCAATTACTTGCAGGTAAAGAGGGTCAAATATTCTAATGTAGTTTTTGAATCCGTTGGGATTGACTAAATCTCCCGGTCGGATGTCTGCAACTAAACTTAACTCGAAAATTATCAAACTGGGCAGCACCAACAAAAGTAATAACCAAATGCCAGATGGTGCAAGCAATACCAAGGGTTGTAGCCAATTTCTGACGGGATGATGCAATTCTTCTATTTTAGAAATCTCATTTTTTTCCAAATTAGTCACTCCTAACTTTTAACTCCTAACTCCTAACTGTTTTAACTGCTGGTCAATTGAGTCCAATAACGATCGTAAACCTCTTCAAAATCTCCTACAGGAGTAACACGTTCACAATTTTGTAAAAGAGACTCTGGCGGAAACAAATTAAAATTGTTTTGGATTATTTTAGGCAATTGTTCAAATCCAGCGCTATTAGGTGTAGAAATATTCAGACGTTGAGTGATTTGGGCTGCTATTTCTGGTTGCAAAATCATGTTAATCCAAGCATAAGCTCCAGCTTGGTTGGGGGCTGTTTTGGGAATCACAATAGTGTCTGTCCATAATGAAGAACCACTGCGAGGAACCACATATTTGAGTTTAGGGTTTTCTTGAGAGATTTTCACTGCATCTGCTGAATAACACATTGCTAATAGTAAATCTCCTGCCAGAATTTGATTTTGCCAAGCGTCGGTGTCAAAACGTGCGATCGCAGGTTTTAGTTCCTTCAACTTTTCATAAGCTTGTTTGATTTCTTGTTCATTTTTTGAGTTGTAAGAATAACCTAGCATTCTTAACGTTGCACCCATCACCTCTCGAACATCATTGAGCAAGGTCATCCGCTGATTAAGTTGCTCTTGATTTTGCCAAAGGTAATCCCAGTCTTGTGGTGGATTGTTTATTTTTTCGGAATTGTAAAGTAAACCTGTTGTTCCCCAGTTAAAAGGGATACTGTAGCGGTTATTGGGGTCATAACTAGGATTCTGGAACCGGGGAAATAAATTCTCTAGACCAATTAAGCGATCGTGATTTATTTCTGTTAGTAAACCTTTGTCTACCATCTTCTGCACCATGTAATCAGATGGGTTGATGATGCTATAAGTGCCACCGCCCCCAACTTGGAATTTAGCTAGCATGACATCATTGGAATCATATACATCCGCTAGCACTGTTATACCAGTTTGGGTGCTAAAATTTTTCAGTAATTGATTGTCAGTATATTGCGTCCAGGTAAAGATATAAAGTTGGTCACGCTGACCATTCGTATTAGGATTAGCACGTACTTCAGCCAGCCTCCAGCCACAACCAGCTAAAGATAAGCTAGAAAGTGCTGCCACCCCTTTTAAAAATTGGCGTCTGTTAGTCATGAAGTTAATAGTCAATCATCTTCTGTGTTGTTGCCGATTGATTTTAGATAGGCCTTTAATTGGAGCGCTCATAGCTAGTTTAAACATTAACTTAAGTGTATCTACTTGTGCAACTGTTAATAAGTTACGGTTATCGGCTAGTTTGAGGCACGATTTTTAATCTATTTAATCAAGCTTGAGCTACAAAAGACCTCTTGCAAAATTCCCTAACACCCCTAACTTCGGGAGGCGCGAGAGATTCATCCTGACCAGATTATTACGACTTGATGATGCCAGAGATGGATGGCTACGAGATGCTGCGACAGATTCCTGAGTTGCAGAATATTCCAGCGAAGCGATCGCTTCTTCATAGTATTCTCAAACATTGCCTCAAAACTTCAGATATCTGGGAATACTAAATCTGGAAATCTACAGGATTTAGCAATATGGTTAGCACTTTTGTCAATATTCCCGGATATCGCATCATTGGAGAACTCTACAATGGTTCTAGAACCCTAGTTTATCGAGGGTATCGAAAAACTGACTCATTACCTGTAGTAATTAAACTGCTAAAAACTCCATATCCAAATTTCAGCGAACTCTTGTCGTTTCGCAATCAATACACCATTGCCAAAAATCTCAACTCACCTTTGATTGTCCAAACTTATAGCCTAGAACTCTACCAATATGGCTATGCGTTGGTGATGGAAGACTTTGGGGGGATTTCTCTCAAAGATTGGGAAGTCAGGGGAGGGAGACAATCTTTACAGGAGTTTTTAGAAATAGCGATCGCACTCTGCAATATCTTAGATGTACTCTACCGCGAGCGGATTATTCATAAAGATATTAAACCCGCCAATATTTTAATTAACCCAGAAACCAAACAAGTTAAATTAATTGACTTTAGTATTGCATCTTTACTACCACGGGAAACGCAGACACTAATCAATCCCAATGTGTTGGAAGGTACACTCGCTTATATTTCTCCAGAACAAACAGGAAGAATGAATCGGGGGATTGATTACCGAACTGATTTTTATTCTTTAGGTATGACATTCTACGAGTTACTTACTGGAGTTTTACCATTTAAATCAAACGATCCAATGGAGTTGGTGCATTGTCATATTGCCAAACTTCCACCCCTAGTACATGAAATTAACCCACAAATCTCGTCTGTAGTCTCCGAAATTGTCAGTAAATTGATGGCAAAAAATGCTGAAGACAGATATCAAAGTGCATTGGGATTGAAGTTTGATTTAGAAAATTGTTTACATCAGTTACAAGTTGATGGTATAATAAAGGGTTTTGAAATTGGTAAGCGGGATGTGTGCGATCGCTTCATCATCCCCGACAAACTTTATGGCAGAGAAACCGAAGCATCAACCCTCCTCCAAGCCTTTGATCGAGTTAGCCTAGGGGCAACAGAAATGATGCTAGTAGCAGGTTTTTCTGGGATTGGGAAAACCGCAGTTGTCAATGAAGTTCATAAACCAATTGTGCGACAACGGGGTTATTTTATTAAAGGCAAATATGACCAATTTAATCGCAATATTCCCTTTAGCGCATTTGTGCAAGCATTTCGAGATTTAATGGGGCAATTATTATCAGAATCCGATGAGCAATTGCAAACCTGGAAAACCCAAATTCTCGAAACAGTGGGGGATAATGGACAAGTCTTAATTGACGTTATTCCCGAGTTAGAAAACATCATCGGGAAACAGCCACCAGCGACAGAATTATCAGGGAGTGCTGCTCAAAATCGGTTTAATTTGCTATTTCAAAATTTTGTGCAAGTTTTCACAACCAAAGAACATCCCTTAGTGATGTTTTTAGATGACTTGCAATGGTCAGATTCAGGATCTCTGAATTTATTACAATTATTGATGCAAGATACTGGATATTTATTGATATTAGGTGCTTATCGGGATAATGAAGTTTCTCCCGTCCATCCATTTATTTTAACTGTAGATGAGATTGTGAAAGCTGGGGCAACAGTAAATACAATTACCTTGTCAGCCTTAAGGGAATCAGACATGAATCAGTTGGTAGCAGGTACCCTGAATTGTGAATTATCTCTAGCTAAACCCTTAACTAAATTAGTCAATCAAAAAACCCAGGGTAATCCTTTCTTTGCGACTCAATTTCTCAAAGCATTACATGATGAAAAGTTAATTAGTTTTGATTGGAAAATTCAACATTGGCAGTGCGATATTGCTCAAGTTAAAGCCTTAGCAATTACTGATGATGTAGTAAAATTTATGGCGTTGCAATTACAGAAATTGTCGATAGAAACTCAGGAAGTTCTGAAGTTGGCGGCTTGTATTGGGGCTGAATTTGATTTGAATACTTTGGTAATTGTCAGTGAGAAAACTGCGGGTAAAACGGCTACAGCTTTATGGAAAGCATTGCAAGAAGGGTTAGTAATTCCCACAACAAAAATCTATAAATTCTTCACCCAATCGGATAGCGAACAAGTTTTCAAAGCTTCAGCAAATCCTACTTATCGGTTTTTACACGATCGCGTTCAACAAGCGGCCTATTCCTTGATTCCAGAAGATCAACAACAGTCAACTCATTTAGCGATCGCTCGGTTGCTGCGACAAAGCACCCCAGACACCGAACTAGAACCCAAGATTTTCGAGATTGTCAACCATTGGAACAGGGCGATCGCAATTATCCTTGACCAATCGGAAAAAGATAATCTTGCCCAGCTTAATTTAATTGCTGGACGCAAAGCTAAAGCCTCGAATGCTTACGAACCAGCTTTCAAATATTTCACTACAGGTATAAATTTACTGCCTGATGGTGCTTGGCAGACCCAAACCAGCCTGATATTAGGATTGCACGAAGGAGCAACAGAAGCGGCGTATTTGTGCGGTAATTACGAGAAAATGGAGCAGGGAGTAAAGACGATTTTAGCTGCAAATCTCCAAGCGACCGAGTACGTCAAAGCCTACGAAATCCAGATTCAAGCCTATACAACCCAGGGGAGATTTCAAGAGGCGATCGCGATTGCCCAGACTGCTTTAACCAAATTTAACACTTATCTTCCAGAGCAACCGACACCGACAGATATAACATCGGCTGTAGAAAAGGTAACGGAATTGCTTAATGGTAGAACTGCTGAAGATTTACTCGATTTGCCTGTGATGACAGAACCAGAAGCATTGGCAATTATGCAGTTACTTTCTAGTGTTACCGGTGCAGCCTATCTTTCTGCTTCCCAACTATTTCCATTTATTGTTCTAACTCAAGTTATGTTGTCGATTCAGAAAGGTAATAACTCCCTATCAGCCTTTAGTTACATTAACTATGCGATTTTATTGAGCAATATGTTAGGGGATTTGGATACAGCTTATGACTTTGCTCAGATGTCATCACAACTAGTGGCAAAACTCAATGCACGTTTTATCCAGCCAAAAGTTAATCTTCTCCTGGCCGCGTTTTTTATCCATTATAAATCTCATTTTCGCAACAGTTTAGCTTTATACAGGGAAGGTTTCCAGACAGGCCAGGAAGTCGGCGATATAGAGTTTGCAGGCTATAACGTCCACCATTTGTGTCAGTGCGCTTATATAGTTGGTAAGGATTTAAATACTTTGGCGACAGAAACAGAGCCTTATTTAAATACCCTATCCAAGCTCAATCTCAAAATATGTTTAAACTACTCTCAGATTGTTTTACAAGCAGTTGAGCGGCTCCAAAATAGTCAAAACCAGTCAACTTTGACAAATAAAACAGAGCAAATACACGCCGAACTCACCGCTACTAATGATTTAATTGGATTGCATTATTATTGGGTCTATAGCCTGACTACTTCCTATCTCCTCAATCAATATCCACAGGCAATTCAAGATGCAATAGAAGTGCGTCAAACCCTAGCAGTTGCAGGAAGCGGGATCAGCGAATTAGTTTTTTACTTTTACGATTCCCTGACAGCACTGGCTACCCATACCGATGCCACAGACAAAACCGAACTGCTGGAGCGGGTTTCCAACAATCAAGCCATACTTCACCATCGTGCAGTTTCCGCACCGATGAACTTTCAACATAAATACGACCTAGTAGAAGCTGAACAACATCGGGTTTTAGGCAAGAATTATGAAGCAGGAGATAGCTACGATCGCGCGATTGCAGGTGCTAAAGAAAACGGCTATATCCAAGAAGAAGCTTTAGCCAACGAACTAGCCGCAAAATTTTACCTTGACTGGGGGAAAGAGAAAGTCGCCGCAGGTTATATGCAGGAAGCATATTACTGTTATGCTCGCTGGGGCGCTAAAGCCAAAGTCGCCGACTTGGAAACACGCTATCCCCAACTGCTTGCTCCCATCCTCCAACAAACCCATTCTCCCCTGTCAACTAACGAAACTATCTTTACATTGGGAAGTGTCACCTCCAGCAGGGGAGCCACATCCACTAGTGTCTCTGTAGGTTTAGATTTAGCTGCAATTCTCAAAGCTTCCCAAACTCTTTCTAGCGAAATCGAACTGGAAAAACTGCTTTCATCGTTGCTTTCTATTGTTATTGAAAATGCGGGAGCAAATAAGTGTGTGTTAATGCTCTTGCGAGACTCGCGCCTGCTCATTAAAGGCTCAATTACCGAAGGTTCGGAGCCAGTTGTGTTGCAGAAAATTCCCGTTGAGGACAGTCAGGATATTCCCCTGAAGCTGATTTACAAAGTTAAGCACAACAAGCAGACAGTTGTGCTAATTGATGCAAGTGCCGATCCGACCTTAGCCAATGACCCCTATATCATGCGTCAGCAGCCCAAAAGTATCTTGTGCAGCCCGATTTTGCATCAAGGTAAATTGATGGGCATTTTATATCTAGAAAATAATTTAGCAATGGGGGCATTCACGAGCGATCGCGTCGAACTTCTCAACTTACTCTGCGCTCAGGCGGCGATTTCTTTGGAAAATGCCCGACTTTATGAGCGATCGCTAGAAGATGCTCAACAGCTAGAAGCAGCTTTACAAGAACTCCAGGGCGCTCAATTACAAATTGTGCAAAGTGAAAAGATGTCTGCATTGGGTAACTTAGTCGCCGGGGTGGCTCATGAAATGAATAATCCCCTCGGTTTTATTGCTGCTAGTCTAAAACAAGCTAAACCTACCTTTGCCGATTTTATCAAACACTTGAAACTATATGAACAAAAGTTTCCTACTCCCGGAGATGAAATTCTTGAACACGCTGAAGAAATCGACTTGGAATATACTTTAGAAGACTTGCCCAAGATGATTGATTCTATGTCTATGGCGTGCGACAGGTTAAAAAATATCAGCACCAGTTTAAGAACTTTCTCTCGTGCCGATAAAGACTACAAGGTGCCATTTAACATTCATGATGGCATTGATAGCACAATTTTAATTTTGAAACATCGTCTCAAGGGCAATGAACAACGTCCAGCTATTGAAGTTGTCACTAACTACGGTAATTTACCTCAAGTTGAGTGTTTTCCTGGTCAATTAAATCAGGTATTTATGAATCTTCTGGCAAATGCTATTGATGCCTTGGATGAATCTAACACCGGACGCAGCTTTGAAGAAATTAAAGCCAATCTTAACTGCATTATAATTACAACTTCAGTCGCAAATAATCTAGTTAAAATTGCCATTCGGGATAATGGTAAGGGAATGAGTGAACAAGTAAAATCAAAAATATTTGACCATTTATTTACTACAAAGGCTGTTGGCAAAGGAACGGGGTTAGGGTTGGCGATCGCTCGTCAAATTGTGGAAGAAACCCACGGCGGAAAATTGAGTTTTAACTCAGTTATGGGTGAAGGTACTGAATTTATCATTGAAATCCCAGTATAAGTTTTGTATTTAATGTTAAACACGCTTCAGATATCTGGGAATACTAAACCTGGAAATCTAAGGATTTAGCAGTATATATGGTTAGCACTCTTGTCAGCATTCCCGGATATCGCATCAGCGAAGAACTCTACAATGGTTCGAGAACCGTAGTTTATCGAGGCTATCGGGAGGCTGACTCATTACCTGTAGCCATTAAATTGCTGAAAAATCCATATCCAGATTTTAACGAACTCTTGTCGTTTCGGAATCAGTACACCATTGCAAAAAATCTCAACTCTCCCCTGATTGTCCAAACCTACAGCCTCCAAGCATACCAAAATGGCTATGCGCTGGTGATGGAAGACTTTGGGGGGATTTCTCTCAAGGATTGGGAAGTTAAGGGAAGGGGGCAATCTCTACAGGAGTTTTTAGAAATAGCGATCGCACTCTGCAATACCTTAGATATACTCTACCGAGAGCGGATTATTCATAAAGATATCAAACCCGCCAATATTTTAATTAATCCCGAAACCAAACAAATTAAATTAATCGACTTTAGTATCGCATCCTTACTCCCACGAGAAACCCAAACTTTGATAAATCCCAATGGATTAGAAGGGACACTCGCTTATATTTCCCCGGAACAAACAGGTCGAATGAATCGGGGGATTGACTATCGAAGTGACTTTTATTCTTTGGGAGTAACTTTCTACGAATTACTGGCAGGAAAGTTACCTTTTGAATCCAAAGATCCGATGGAGTTAGTCCATTGTCATATTGCCAAAAACCCACCGAATTTAAGTGAAATAAAGGGGATAAAAATTCCGCAAGTTTTGTGTGATATCGTGATGAAACTGATGGCGAAAAATGCAGAATCCAGATATCAAAGTACATTAGGACTGAAGTTTGATTTAGAAAAATGTTTATATCAGCTACAAGTTTCTGGTGAAATTCAAAATTTTGATATTGCACAACGGGATGTGTGCGATCGCTTCATCATTCCCGACAAACTCTACGGACGAGAAACCGAAGCAGAAACTTTACTGCAAGCATTTGAGCGAGTCAGTCTTGGTGCAACAGAAATGATGCTGGTAGCAGGTTTTTCGGGTATTGGGAAAACCGCCGTTGTCAACGAAGTTCATAAACCAATCGTTCGGCAACGCGGTTATTTTATCAAAGGAAAATATGACCAATTTCAACGCAATATTCCCTTCTCTGCTTTTGTACAAGCATTTCGGGATTTAATGGGGCAATTGTTAACCGAAAGTGATGTCGAACTAGAGCAATGGAAAAATCAAATATTAGAAACTGTTGGAGAGAACGGTCAGGTAATTATTGAAGTCATTCCCGAATTAGAAAAAATCATTGGCGAACAACCACCAGCAGTAGAATTATCAGGAACGGCAGCCCAAAATCGCTTTAATTTATTGTTTCAAAAATTCACCCAAGTCTTTACTAGCGCCGAACATCCATTAGTGATGTTTTTAGATGATTTACAATGGGCTGATTCAGCATCATTAAAGTTGATGCAGCTATTAATGGCTGATACAGGTCATCTTTTCATCATTGGTGCTTATCGGGATAACGAAGTCAATCCAGCCCATCCATTAATGCTGACTTTGAGCGAAATTCAAAAAAACCAAGCAGTCATTAATACTATTACTCTAACACCCCTAAGTCAATCCCAAATCAATCAATTAGTCGCTGATACCCTAAAAAGTACAGAAAATTTGGCATTACCCCTTTCACAATTAGTCTATCAAAAAACTAAAGGCAACCCATTTTTTGCCACCCAATTTCTCAAAGCCCTACACGAAGAAAATCTCATTCAATTTAACTTGGAGTTAGGCTGTTGGCAATGCGATCTATCCAAAATTAATCAACAAGCCTTGACCGATGATGTTGTAGAATTTATGGCGTTGCAGTTAGAGAAGTTACCCTTAGCAACCCAGAATATTCTGAAGTTAGCCGCTTGTATTGGCAATCAGTTCGATCTAACAACATTAGCAATTGTTTCAGAACACTCAGAAGTAGAAACCGCAGCAAATTTATGGAAAGCATTGCAAGAAGGTTTGATTTTACCGATCGGTGATGTTTATAAATTTTATCAACAAGAGTCATTAGTCATTAGTCATCTGTCATTAGTAGATAGTCAAAAACAAATGACCAATGACAATGGACAAATGACAGTTTCTTATAAATTTTTACACGATCGCGTTCAACAAGCCGCCTATTCCCTAATTCCCGATGACCAAAAACAAACGACTCATTACCAAATCGGACAACTGCTTCTACAACAGATTTCCGCACAAGCTAGAGTTGACCGGATTTTTGAAATCGTCAATCAATTAAATCACGGAACTGCTTTAATTACCCAACCAACTCAACGTGAAGAATTAGCCCAACTCAATTTAATTGCCTGTCGCAAAGCCAAAAGTTCAACTGCCTATCAAGCAGCGCGTGAATATGCGACAGTGGGATTGTCTTTGTTGGCAGAAAATACTTGGCAGCAGCAGTATGAAATGACCCTCGCCTTATATGAATTAGCTGCGGAAGTAGCAATGCTAAACGGTAACTTTGAGGCGATGGAAAAATTCATTGATATTGTCATTCAACAGGCACGCTCCTTACCTGAAAAAGTCAACGTTTACTGTATTAGAATTCAATCTCATATTTCCCAAAGTAAACTGACATCAGCGATCGCGATCGCCCAACCAATCTTACAACAGCTTGGTGTCACCTTTCCTGAAACACCGACACCATCAGATATTCAACAGGAAATCCAACAGATTAAGGAACTCATTGGAGATCGGGAAATCGCTGATTTGGTTCACTTGCCTGAAATGACCGATGCAGAAAAACTCGGTACTCTTCAAATTGTTAATATCATCAGCCCACCAGCTTACCTCACTGGCTCTGCGCTGTACCCATTGCTGAATACTTTGTCCGTTAAACTATCAATTCAGTACGGTAACACATCGACTTCTGCTGTCGCCTATGCGAACTATGCCAATATTCTCTGCAATTTCTTCCAAGTCGTGGATACAGGATCGCAGTTTGCTTCCCTGGCACTCCAGATTATTTCAAAACTCGATGCCAAAGCAAGTAAAACAGATGTTTTGATGATGTTGGGGTTATTTGTTGTACACCGCAAATCTCACATTAAAGAAACACTACCTCTCTTGCAAGAAGGTTACACCACTGCCATAGAATTTGGGAACTTGGTACTTGCTGGGTACAATGGCCACAGTTTTTGTCTCAATTCTTTTTGGAGCAGTCAACCCCTCGCTACCTTAGAGCAGGATATTTGCGCCTACTGCCATAGTTTGATGCAATTAAATCAATTGACAACGGCAAATTATAGCCGGATCTATTGGCAACCTGTTTTAAATCTGCTGGGTTTTGCAGAACATACCACCCTTTTGTCTGGAAAAGCCCTTGAAGAAACAGAATTTCTCCAGCAGCTACAATCTGCCAAAGATGGATATGGATTGTATATTTTCCATTTATATAAACTAATGCTTTGTTTCTTATTTGGAGAAATTGAGCCAGCGAAAAATCATGCTATTGAAGTCAGGCGCTATTTTATGGCTGGTGCGGGATTAGTCAGCGAACCAGTATTTTATCTTTATGATTCTCTGCTAACTTTGGCACAATTAAATCCACAGTTAGATGAAACATCAGAAGCATTGCAGGGTGTCATAGAAAACCAAACCAAGTTACAGCAATGGGCGTATCATGCACCAATGAATCATTTGCATAAGGTTGATTTGGTAGAGGCAGAAAAATGTCGAGTGTTAGGACAAAAAGCCGAAGCAATTGAGTTTTACGACAAGGCGATAACTCTAGCCAAAGCCAACGAATATACCCAAGAAGAAGCACTTGCTAACGAACTGGCAGCAAAATTCTACCTAGATTGGGGCAGACAGCGCATTGCTGGGGACTACATGATTGAAGCCTACTATGCCTATGCTCGTTGGGGTGCAAAAGCCAAAGTCGCTGACCTAGAAGCTCGCTATCCGCAACTACTTAGACCTATATTAGAGCAAACCCGTTCTCCTCTCTCCACTCAGGAAACTCTGTTCACATTGGGTAGTGTCACCTCCAGCAGTTCGGCCATATCCAGTAGTAATGTTTCTCTGGCTTTAGATTTAGCTACTATTCTCAAAGCTTCTCATACTATTTCCGGTGAAATCGAACTGGAAAATCTACTTTCATCGTTGCTGACCATCGTCATCGAAAATGCGGGGGCTGATAAATGCGTGTTCATGCTCATGCGAGACTCGCGCCTGTTAATCAAAGGGTCAATTACCACAGGTTCAAAGCCAGTTGTCTTGCAGCGTATTCCCATTGAAGATAGCCAGGACATTCCCCACAGACTGATTTACAAAGTCTTGCATGACAAGCAAACTGCTGTGCTGGTGAATGCAAGTGCTGATCGCACCTTAGCCAATGACCCCTATATCATCCGTCAGCAGCCGAAAAGTATCTTGTGTAGCCCGATTTTGCATCAAGGTAAGTTGATAGGCATTTTATATCTAGAAAATAATTTAGCGACGGGGGCATTTACAAGCGATCGCGTCGAACTTCTCAACTTACTCTGCGCCCAAGCAGCAATTTCTTTGGAAAATGCGCGACTGTATGAGCGATCGCTGGAGTATTCCCAACAGCTAGAACAAGCATTACAAAACTTGCAGCAAACCCAGTTAAAAATGATCCAAAGTGAAAAGATGTCTGCGTTAGGTAATTTAGTTGCTGGCGTCGCTCACGAAATGAATAATCCCCTCGGTTTTATTGCTGCCAGTCTCAAACAAGTTAAACCCACTTTTACCGATATTGTTGAACATCTCGGATTATATCAAGAAACTTTACCCAACAAAACTGAGGAAATTATTGACCACGCCGAAGAAATCGACTTGGATTATACCTTAGAAGACTTGCCCAAGATGATTGATTCCATGTCTATGGCGTGCGATCGCCTAAAAAATATCAGCACCAGTTTAAGAACTTTCTCTCGTGCCGATCAAGACTACAAAGTGCCATTTAACATTCACGAAGGTATTGATAGCACAATTTTAATTTTGAAACATCGTCTCAAGGCTAACGAACAACGTCCCGCTATTAAAGTTGTTACAAATTACGGTAATTTACCTCAAATTGAATGTTTCCCTGGTCAATTAAATCAGGTATTCATGAATCTGATTGCAAATGCCATTGATGCCCTAGATGAATCTAATCATGGGCGAAGCTTTGAAGAAGTTAATGCCAATCCTAACCGCATTACCATTACAACCTCAGTTGAAACTAATCTAGTTAAAATTGCCATTGTGGATAATGGAATGGGGATGAGTGAACAAGTCAAATCAAAAATATTTGACCATTTATTTACTACGAAAGCTGTGGGGAAAGGTACAGGATTGGGGTTAGCGATCGCGTGTCAAATTGTTGAAGAAACCCACGGCGGAAAATTGAGTTTTAACTCGGTTTTGGGTGAAGGTACAGAATTTATCATTGAAATTCCGGTGTAAATTTTTGCTCTTGTTTATAAACAACTTTATATATCAATACAGTTCAGATAAGACCAAAACACTTGTAGAGACGGCGATTTATCGCGT